>JABLXG010000023.1 GCA_013178165.1 Anaerolineae bacterium | reverse complement strand
GCATGATCCGCCGCCTTTTTCGGGCCGCTGGCGCTTTTCATTCGCCGACAGGTTTGCTCGCGGCTGCTACACGCGTCCTTGAGCCGCATCGCCTGATTTGAATTTCAACCGCGAAAGATACACTACCGTTTCAATGTATAAACGCGGCCATTTTTGCGCGCTTGCCAATTCCTCGCTCTTTGCAGCGTAGGGTGACTATCATAAAACTAGCTTATAATATAAACTATATAGAAGTATTACTTGTGATCAATAGTGAAATGTTAATGTGCAAGAGAATCTTAGTAATCCTTGTGGTGATCTTTGCTCTGCCCGTGCCCGCTAAAAAGAGTGTTAGCAGACAAATTCAGAAATCAAAAAAAGGACAGGTCATGCTAAGAGGGCAGACCTGTCCCAAAGAACAACTACAGACATCGGAATTGACTTTCAGATCAACGGCGCCAATCTACAAGCGTTTGTTGTTCCGCCCCTACTTCTTCTTCCCGCCGAACAGGCGCGGCTCGTACTTGCGCGATGGGCCAATATCCAGCAGATCGGCCTGCGCCTCCTCGGCGATCAGCTTCTCCAGCAGCGCCCGATCCGCGCCGACCTCTTTGATGTAGACTTCGGCATACCCCCCGCCCGGCTCCGGGAAGGTGACGATATTGAGCATGTTCCCGCCCGCTTTGGCCACCGCCGCGGCCACGCTGGCCAGCGCACCGGGTTTGTCTTCCAGGCGCACGGTCAGGGCCAGGCCGCGCTCATGCCCGCCCAGCACATCCACAAAGGCGCGGAAGATATCCGTTTCCGTGATAATGCCAACGATCTCTTCCCCGCGCACCACCGGCAGGCAACTGAACTGGTTCTCGGTCATGATTCGCGCTGCTTCCTCCAGCGGGCAATCCTCCCCGACCGCGTAAACCGGTGTGGACATGATCTGCCGCAGCTTGAGGTTATCCAGCAGGGTGTAGATCTCGTAGATACTCAGCGTGGTGGCAGGTGACGGCTGGTTAGAGAGCAGGTCATTTTCCACCACGATACCCACCAGCCGGCCCTGTTCCACAACCGGCAGATGACGGATCTGGTTTTCGCGCATCAGCTTGACGGCCTGCGAATGGGTGGTGTCCGGGGTAGCAGTGATCACATTGCGGGTCATACGGCGGGCGACGATCATGGGGGAGCCTCCTGGGGGTTGCCCATCTGTCTACCGTGCGTCTGCGCTCATTATGCCCGGCAGGCGCCCCCCGCGTCAAACGCCGCCGCCCGCCCCTACCAGCCGCGCTGCCTCAGGACACCTTGAGCACCTTGACCGGCTTCAGGCGCAGAACGCGCATATCCAGGTCCGACCAGGCTTCGACATCCCTGGCGGCCTGTTCCGGGTCTTCGTAATGAAAGGTGATTATCCGGGTCCATGTGCCATCATCCTCGGTGATGGTCACATCGCCTTTGATCAGGTAGCCCGCGCCGTCGCCGGGATCGCCGCCGATCACCACAGCTGCCCGGCCATCAGCCCGCAGGTAACGGATCTTGGCCGTCTGTTCCACGCTGATCATGACCACATCCTCACCGTCCAAGATGAACCACAGCGGCACGACATGGGGATAGCCATCCGGCCCATTGACGGCCAGGCGGGCGATCAGCGGCTTCTTGAGGAATTCACGTGCCGATTCGTCAAGCATGGGGTTCCCTTCTCTTGTTGCCCGTAAGCGCACACGCCCACTATAGCACTGCCGCGGCCAAGCTGCCGCTGGTTTTTCCGGCAGCAGACAGGCAAAACGTCCCAGCGATCCCCCTGCCATCCCCCGACCTCCTGGCCCATCTTGCGCCCGGGGGCGGCCAGGCCTACAATCCCCGTGGCTTCAGTCCCCTCCGGCGCGCGCCGAACAGTCGCCGCCCCACCAAGGACTTTCCCATGACAGCAGCGGCAGACCTCCTCCCTGTGCTTACGGCGCGCCCTTACCGCTATCCGGCGGACTTCCACGCCGTGCGCGATCTGCTCGTGGAAACCTTCCCCATCACCGGCCTGGGCTTCAACTGGGAGATCCGGCGCTGGGACGGCAGCCATTTCCATGACGCCGATCCGGTCAGCAACGCCGCCTGGCGGAGCCAGATTCAGGTGTGGGAGACCGCTGAAGGGCGGATCGTCGGCGCGGTGCATACTGAAGGCGCTGCCGGCTACGCCCACCTGCAGATTCACCCCGACTACCGGCCTGAACTGGAGACGGCGATGATCGCCTGGGCGGAAGCTGAGCTGGCCGCTACAGGGGCTGATGGCACACGGCAACTCACCTTCTTCGTGCAGGATTATGACGCCCCACGCCAGCGGCTGCTGCGCGAGTGTGGCTATGTCCAGCAGGAGGCTGGCGGCGTGTTCCGGCGGATATACCTGGGGGAGCGGCCCCTGTCAGCCCCGACGCTGGCGGAAGGCTATGTCTTGCGCACGGTCGGAGCGGATGACCCAGCGGATGGGGAGCGGATGGCGGCCCTGCTCAACGCTGCCTTCAACCGCGACTTCCACCGGGGCGCGGATTTCCTGTCCTTTGCGCGGAATGCACCGTGCTTCCGCCGTGACCTGCATCTGGTAGCGCAGGCTCCCGACGGCGCGTTTGCGGCGCATGTCGGCGCGACCTACGATGAGGCCAACCGGCGCGGCCTGTTCGAGCCGGTCTGCACCCACCCTGCTCATCGCCGCAAAGGGCTGGCCCAGGCGCTGATGTTCGAAGGGTTACGCCGCCTGAAGGCGCTGGGAGCCGTGCAGGTCACAGTGGAAACCGGGGACGCCCCCGCCGCCAATGCCCTCTACGAGTCCATCGGCTTCACCGAAGCCTACAGCGGGCATTACTGGCGCCGGAAGCTGTAAAACACAGGGAGGCCGGCAGGAGCCAGCCTCCCCATCCGCCGTGCGTCCTGTGAAGTAGCTAAGGTGTGCTCAGCACACAGCCATTGCTGCCATCATAGGCAGCCTCCTCGTCAGTCGTGACGGTAACCGTCACCCGGTCGAGGGCCAGGCCGTTGTTCCTGTCGTAACTCAGGGCAATCGGGAATATCCCTGCGGCGAAGGCGGGCCGAGCCATCATAGGTTGTCCTGCACCGCTGCGGCTGACCGTGAATGTGTTACGGGCGTCCGCTGGGGCCAGGCCGTTCCACAGAGGAATATCGTTGAAGGCAACACCCACGACGCTGGTATGGCGGTTGTGGCGGGTGTAGGCAAAATCGATCTGCTGCACCCAGACGGGTTGTGCGTCGATGCTGGTCAGAGTCACCACTGAGACACGCCGGTCAACATCCACCGGCGCAGACAGCGCCAGGTTGGCGCAGTTCAGGACATCACAGGCATCCCCCACGCCATCGCGATCGGCATCCAGCTGCATCGCATTGGCCGTGATCGGACAATTGTCAAAAGCGTCGTACACGCCATCGCTGTCGGTATCTTCGCAACGATCCCCCGCCGGGCCGCCATAGATGTTGGCCTGATCCGGGTTGGGGACGAGCAGGCAATTATCCACCGGGTTGTCCACGCCGTCGTTATCGGAGTCGCTCGCGGATGCTGCTGGGTCACAGCCATCGCCAAACGAGTCGCGATCGGTGTCATCCTGATCAGGGTTGGGGACCGCCGGGCAGTTGTCGCTGGCGTCAGGCACGTGATCGCTGTCATAGTCGCTAAATGGGCTGCCGCTGCTGCTACGTGGATCGCCAGCCGCGTCGCCAGCAGCAGACCCGCCAGCGCTATCGCCAGCCACAGCGCCGAAGCTGCCGCCAGATGGATTCCCGACCAGCACCATCTGGTGGCGATCAGTCAGATTCTCCATCACATTGCTGAAGATGTTGCCAACCGCCTGCCCCAGCAGCGAGTAGGCCCCAATCATGACCAGCGCCGCCAGGCTGAGCAGGAGCATGTACTCTACCAGCCCCTGTCCATGAGACGCTCTCCCCATGCGTCGCAGCAGTGCCATACGATAGTGCTCCTTCCGGACCCCGGTATGCCGGAACAACAATGAGTGCGCCGATAACAGGCCGATCGTTCACCCGATCCCCGGTCAGCCCGATCAGGCCAGTGTGCATTATAAAGTAACACACGGGAGAGCAGCGTGAATCTTTTATAAATTTTGCGTAAAGACGACTTCCCCCTCTCACGGGTCATGGGGCCGTTCTATGCTGCTGGCACGGTCCAGCGGGGCGTAACCGGAGATAACGCTGCTGAGTGCAACCCGGCGCCGGAATCGATGACCAAAGTGTCCGAAGCCGGGTTGGTGACTTCTTCGCGCAGGCCGGCCGTTGACCAGCCCAGCGCCAGGAGCAGCAAGCTGAGGAGCAACAGGAGAATCGCGATCAGGTTGAGAAAGAAGCGGCTGTGCATCGGACTGGCTCCTGATCATGTGTCAGCGTGTGACAACAGAAACACCACGCGCGCAGGTTCGTTGCCCGGTTGCGGCGCGGAAGGATCGTTTGACAGCCGCCGCAATGTCCCGCACAATGCGCGGGTAGGGTTCGCACTGGCAGAACGGGGGGCATTATGGCTATCCGGACGCTCATTCTATCCGGGGGCGGCGGACGCGGGGCGTTTCACATCGGTGTACTGGATTACCTCAGCCAGGCCGACAAGCCGGGCATCGACGCCGCCCATCAAGGGCCGTGGGAGCCGGAGATCATCGTCGGCACCTCGATCGGCGCGGTCAATGGCGCGGCCATCGCCCAGGGCATAACCAGCCAGGAGTTGATCGATCGCTGGCGGGCGCTGGAAGAAGCGCATGTCGAAGGGCTGCCGCCGATGATGGGACCGCTGGCCCGCTGGTTTTCCAACCAGGTCTACCGGCGCATCCTGGACGAACGTCTGCCTACCGTGCCCACCGAAGTCGCTACCTCCATGCCGCCACCCGATACCTGGCCGCTGCTGCCCTTCCTGCCTCCGGCGCTGAGCAAGCGGCTTTTCGGGCGCTGGGCCAACCTGCTGGATACCGGGCCGCTGCGCCGGACACTGGTCGAAGACTGGGGCATCAGCCAGGAGAAGCTGACTGCCAGCGACAAGACCCTGCTGATCAGCGCCACCAACGTCCAGACAGGCGAATTGCGCGTTTTTGCCAACCGCCCGATCACCAGCCGCAAGACCGGCCAGGCCCGCACCGACACCGAGGTTGGCATCGACGTTGACCGTATCCTGGCCAGCTGCAGCATCCCGCTGGTTTACCCCTGGACGCGCGTCGGGAATGACTACTTCTGGGATGGCGCGGTAGTCGCCAATACGCCGCTTGGCCCCGCGCTGGATGCCGCGGCCAGCCAGTATGACCTGGAAGAGCCAATGGAGGCGGTGGTCGTGCTGATGACACCCTGGTGGGAAAGCGGACAGATCCCGCCTTCGCGCCAGGCGCTGCCCCGCGACTTCGGCCAGGCGATCACCTGGACGCTGGACTGGGCGCTGCTGGCTTCCTTCCGCGCTAATTTGCAGCTCCTGCGCTCCTTCAACGCCCAGATCGCCCTGGACGAGGCGGCGGGCGTCCCGCGCCGCTACCGCCGCATCGACGTGATCATCGCCGCGCCGGAGGAATTCCTGCCAGTGGAGCGGATCATCGACTATGATGAAGACGCCAGCAGCACGCTGATCGCGCTGGGACGGGCAGCGGCTCAGGCCGCCTTCCAGAAGACCTTCCCGGCGTAGAGGCCAAACTCTCCGCTGCCAACCGGAGGCGCCCATTGTGCCAGCGGCGAACGATTCACCGCCGCGCCCATGATGCCTCCTGGCGGGCGCGCCCTGCCTTAGCCCGGCGGTGTGACCGACGGCTCGATCCCGACCAGCAGCGTGATCGTCCCCATCGAAGCCTGACCGTTGCCGTCCGTGACCACGAAGGTGAAGCTATCGATGCCACTGAAGCCCGGCTGTGGGATGTAGACGCGCATCGGCCCCGCACCGTCCAGCGCCCCGTAGCGCGGCTGGGTCACCCGGTCGATCACATAGGGCGGCAGGCCGCCTTCCCAGGTCAGGAAGATCGTCGTCGGCGTATCGGGCGGGAGGACGACCGTCTGGCTGGCAGCGCGGACGCTCAGGGCGGCTCCATACGGCGGGGTGGGCGTCACTGTGGGCGAAACACCGTAACGGTTGGTAGGCAACGGCGTCGGGTTGGGACAGTCGAGCACCTCCAGTGTCCGATCTTCGGAGATGGCCTGTTCCCCGCCGCGCAGCACGACCACACGGTAGAGAATCGTCCCGGCCTGGGTGTACGGCCCCAGCGTCGCGGCAAATTCCGCCGGTCCCAGTGGCTGCATCGGCACGCCGGGGCGGCTGGTGGGCCGATCAATGTAGTACGACT
Source organism: Anaerolineae bacterium (assembly GCA_013178165.1). Taxonomy (NCBI): domain Bacteria; kingdom Bacillati; phylum Chloroflexota; class Anaerolineae; species Anaerolineae bacterium. The sequence continues at coordinate 173,178 of JABLXG010000023.1, read as the reverse complement.
GCAGCAATACCTGGACTTCCGCCGGGGCGCTCAGCACGGCGCGAACCTGAGCCAGCTGCGGCTGGCAGCCAGGATGCAGGCCGGTCACCAGCTGATCCGGGGCGTGGCTGATGCTGGCTACGCTGACCAGCGTCGGGCGCGGCGTTGGGGAGAGTGTAGGCGTGGCCGTCGGGAAGGTGGCGGTGGGTAGTACGGGCGGCGGGGTGGCCGTCACCAGCGGCGCAGCCGTCGCTACGGCGGTCGGCGTCACGCTGGGCAGCACCAGCAGGGTCGGGACGACAATCGGCGGGCGGCCCTGGCAGGCGCTGAGGACCAACCCGACAACCAGCAGCAGGAGCGTGTCACGCGCCATCTTACGGTTCATCGGCCTTCTCCGGAGGGAAGCGCCCGGTCATACACCTGGGCGATGCCGAGCAGCAAAGCGTTGGTAAAACTGCGCACCTGGCGCAACAGAGCCAGCCATTCGGTCGGGGGCCGCGCCGTGATGACTTCCACGATGTTGAGCGCCGCTTCATGTAGAAAATCACTGAAGATGGTGAAGCCTTCCACCGCCTGGCTGAAGGTCAGGCCCTGCCCGATCAAAAAGTGGGCGTATTCCTCGCCCAGGCGGCGGATGTTGGCCTCGCGCTCCTCCTCATCGGAACCATCGACCAGATACTGTTGTAGCGCCTCCAGCATGGCCCGCCCGCGCTGGGCCATCGACTGGCGGGCGGGATCGTCCATCCCGGCGTACCATGCCATGGCCTGCATTGATCCCTCGCTGATGTGCAGGCGCGCCCGGCCCAGCGCGCTCTGGATGAGCATTTGAATCTCGGCAGGCGGTGGGGCTTGGCGCGTTTCCAGCCACTGCAACAGGTCAGCCCGACGGAAGCGGCGGTGACCGCCCGGTGTGCGGCGTGTGGGTAGATCGCCACGGTCAGCCCAGTTGCGGACGGTAGCCGGATGCACCCCCAGAAGTTCGGCGGCCTCCCGCAGGCTAACCCAGTCCGAAGAAACAGTCTGTCTGGACATAAGTGGATACGCGTTCCTCTCTGCTGCGCCCGTCATGTTGGCCGCTGCCGGACGCCAGGAATCTTGCAGATTTTTGAAGGTTTTCCGAGGTAATTGTAAGCTTGAAGTCGGTTACGGGCAAGCAGGCAGAGCGTGTTGCCGCTGGCCGCCTGGCGGGCAGATTCCCGGAAGAAGCGACGCCTGATTTCTTAAGAACATGTGATATATTTAACAGTGTTTTAAAATTCAGTATCTTTTGCTATACTGCTGCGCCAGGCCCGCACCGCTGATGAAAGGACGGAAAAGCGCCCTATGCCCCCTGAAGTGCTGGTGTTGATCGCCATTGCCCTGCTGTTCGACTTCTGGAACGGCCTGATGGATTCGGCCAATGTGGTCGCTACAGTGATCTCCTCACGGGCGCTGGGGCCGCGCCTCTCCCTGTTGCTGGCGGCAACCGCCAACGCCGCCGGGCCGTTCATCTTTGGGACGGCTGTCGCCCGGACGGTCGGGAGCGAAGTCATCACCGGGAATGCCATGACCATCCCGGTGGTGATTGCAGCGCTGGTCGGTGCGGTCCTGTGGAACATCATCACTTTCACGCTGGGCATCCCTTCCAGTTCCTCCCACGCCCTGATCGGCGGGATGGTCGGCGCGGTGTGGGCCGGTTACGGGTTCGAAGCCGTGCGTATGGACGGCCTGACCAAGGTGCTGGTGGCTCTATTCGTCTCCCCGCCGCTGGGGATGATGGCCGGATACTTCATGGTGCGGTTGTTGCGCTTCCTGGCATCGTGGTCGTCGCCGCGGGTGAATGTCACTTTTCAGCGCGGGCAAATCCTGACTTCAATCGCCCTGGCGCTGGCGCACGGCACCAACGACGCCCAGAAGACGATGGGCATCATCACGCTGGGTTTGCTGGCCGGAGGGGTGATCGACCGTTTCGAAGTCCCCACCTGGGTGATCGCCATCAGCGCAGGGACGATCTCGCTGGGCACGATGCTGGGCGGCTGGCGGGTGATCCGCACCCTGGGGCACCGCTTCTACAAGATCCGCCCGATTCACGGCCTGGGCGCGCAGGCGGCCTCGGCCGGGGTGATCATCGGCGCATCGCTGCTGGGTGGCCCGGTCAGCACCACCCAGGTGGTCAGCTCGTCGATCGTCGGTGCGGGGGCGGCGCAGCGCGCCCGGATGGTGCGCTGGAATGTCTTCGGCAATATCCTGGTCGCCTGGGTGCTGACCATCCCGCTGGCGGGGCTGGTCGGGGCGCTGGTCTACACCCTGCTGCAATGGCTGGGATGAGGCGCCGCGGTGGTTTGGGGCGGCCAGGAGCAGGTGCGGCGCATTCTGGCAGTTGAATTTCACAGCCTGATGTGTTAAAAAAGAAGTAGAGATTTAACGCAATCTTAAAACTTGCGGGTGATTTCGGCGGCAGTCCAGCGCCGTGCCCCGCCGTTTTTATCTGCGGGGCTATCCCTTAGCCAGCAACGCCAGCAGGGCGCTTGCCGGAAGGAGCAACCAGGGTATGAACTCCCCTATCGACAGGGTCAAAGAACGCATCCGGGCAGTGCTGCCACGACGCCAGAACCACTTCCTGCTGCGCCTGACGGAGCAATCGGCCCTCCTGGTGCAGGGTGGCGAGGCGCTGGTGACCTATATGCGCAAGCCCAGCAATCGCAACGCGCAGGCCCTGCGGGCCATCGAAAAACAGGCGGATGAAGTACGGCGCATCCTGATCGACGAACTGAACCGCTCTTTTGTCACCCCGATCGACCGCGAGGATATCTTCTCGCTTTCCCGCGCTCTGGATGATGTGCTGGACTATATGTACTCGGTCGTCAATGAGATGGACATCCTGGAGGTGCGGCCCAACGATTACCTGCTGGAGATGGCCCAGTTGCTCAACGACGCCGCCGCTGAACTGAACCTGGCCATGCAACGGCTGGAGCATCACCCCGGCGTGGCGGAAGATCATGCCGTGCGGGCCAAACAGATCGACAACAGGATGGAGACGCTGTACGCCACCGCCCTGGCCGAACTCTTCCAGGGGCCACAGGACCTGGGGCATGTGGTGCGGATGCTCAAGCTGCGGGAAATTTACCGCCACATGTTGCACGCCGTCGGCAGCAGCGACACCGCCGCCAACATCATCAGCGACATCGTGGTCAAGTTCTTCTAGGCGCTCTCCGGCCCTCACCGCGCTGTTGGGTCTTCATCTGGTGGTAAAACAGCTTATGATGAAAGTGCAGGCGCCCGGCGACCTGAGCAGCCGGGCTGATCGGTTGCCTGCCCCACATCGTGCGCAACGGTAGCCGGGGAGGAGGGCCACCGCCGATGATCGCTAACTCCGACCGTTTTCTCAGCGCGTTTGGCAACATCGAGCACTACCTGCGAACCCTGACCGGGGAGCCAAAACGCACCCGTTTCTATACGCTGGTGGACAAGGCCGCCGAGACCAACGCAGCGGTGCGCCGCTATGCTGACGACCTCAAGGAATTCGCCGACCTGCGCAACGCCATCATCCACGAGCGCACCGATGAGCATGTCATCGCTGAGCCGAATGACATGGCCGTCCGGCAGATTGAACACATCCAGCGCCTGCTGGAACATCCGCCGCGGGTTATCCCGGTCTTTCAGAAACCTGTGTTGAGCATGCAGGTCGTCGATCCCATCGCCGCCGCTGCCTACGCCATGCTGACCCACAACTACTCCCAGCTGCCCATCTATGACGGGTCAGATTTCAGCGGCCTGCTGACCACCGAGAGCATCGCCCGCTGGCTGGGGCGTTGCGCCCCACAGGGCATGATCAACCTGGAAGCGGTCACCATCGCCGAGGTGCTGGCCTGCCATTGCGCTCAGGCTGGCCGTAACTACCGCTTCTTTAGCCGGGAGGAAACTGTCTTTGCGGCCCTGGAAGCCTTCCAGTCCTGCGAGCAATGCGGGCAACGGCTAGACGCCATCCTGATCACGGAGCACGGCGGCGAAGCGGAAAGTTTGCTGGGCATCATCACCATCTGGGATGTGCCGCGCATCTACGAAACGATGGAGGAACGGATCGGGGCGGAGGTCTAACAGCAACGGCGGAGGGGGCGAATCAAAAGTGCCCCCGGACGGATTTGAACCGCCGACGCCAGGTTTAGGAAACCTGCGCTCTATCCTCTGAGCTACGGGGGCAGGGCTGACCCGACGGGGGCGTCGGGCGCCCTGAGATTCTGACAGACGTTCCCCCCGCCGTCAAGGTAGAACCGCGCCGCGCTTAAATGGGCGGTTGGCCGTTCGTCTCAAAGCCATTGAAGCGGAAAAAGCTCCGCACGTCTGGCGTGAGGTGAGTACGGAGGAACTCTGCCCGGCGCAGGACCTCCAGGAGCCAGGCTTCGCTGGGCTGGTCGCCCAGCAGCGCCCGCGCCCCGGCGTAGGTAGTCCAGCGGTAGGCATCGTGCTCCGGGCCAATGCGAATCTGGCTGCGCCCGGCGATGGAGCAACAGTACACCACGCCCAGCAGCTCCTGCTCTGGGGCGGCTTCCCCGCGGAAAAAGTGTGTCGTGCCGATGATGAACTCGATCCAGACTTCGACGCCCAGCTCTTCGCGCACCTCGCGCCGGAGGGCCTGTTCAAAGCTTTCGCCCTGTTCCACCCGCCCGGTCACACACTCCCACAGACCGGCGGCATAGTCCTTATCCTTTGCCCGCCGCAGGAGCAGGTACGAATCGCTGGCCGCGTTCCACAGCAAAGCCCCCACTCCAGCCAGAAAACGCCCGGACATCCCCCCATCTCCTCTGCTGATCGCACGGGCGGCCGTTCCCAGCAGGCCACCCTTCTATGATTGTGCCGCAGATCGCCGGCGCATGACAAGCAGGATTCGGAGGGCCAACGGAGCACAGGCGGCCTCCCAAACGGGCTTGCTACCTGTGCTCCGGGTTCCCACCAGCGGATCAGTTTTCCGCGGCGATTTCCAGGGCGACAAAGTCAATGCCCAGTAGAACTTCCTCGGTGACATTAGCCACGTTCGGCACTTCTGGAATCTGCAGTCCAAAATCGCTCCGCATGACGGTTGTCTCCGCCGTACCTTCCAGCCGGCCGTCTTCCGTCAGTGTCACCCGCGCCTGAAAGGTCACCGGGCGGACAATGTCGCGGATCTTCAGGTCGCCGGTGATGGTGAATTCATACGACTGCCCGACCTCACCACTGGTGGGCAGCCCCTCCAGCGTGGTAGGCGTGAACTCGATGAATTCGTAAGCATCCTGTGAGGACTGCAGGATGGTCAGGCGCAGGGCACGGTTGCGGAAGTCGTTGTCCGTAGCCAGGGTGCGGGCGTTGACCCGGATCATGCCGATCTCGGAATTGGCGGGGTTGCTGAAGTCGATGATGATATCGCCAGCGACCTGATTCGTCGTGCCAACCACATGCTTGGGCGCGCCCATCAGCTGCTCATCCAGCTCAAAGCGCACCTGCGAATCAGCCTGGCTGATGCGGAAAAGACGCCGGTCGCCGCTGGCCGCTGTGTTGCCTTCGCCCTCCAGCGAAAGCGCCTGGGCCTGGATCGGCGCGCTGGCCTCGCCGGAACTCTGGTAGTACAGGCTGGCCAGCAGGGCCGCGCCGCCGATCACACCGACAATCGCCACCGCGATTAGAAAGTAGAATACGCCTCGGTTCACGGTAATACTCCTTTGTCCATCGCCAAAATCCGCTTGCCAAGCCAGAAAGCAACGGGAACTCGCCCGCGCCGCCACCGGCTTCTACTATATGTGATCGCCGCCATTATGCCGGAGCGCAACCTGCCCCGCTATTAGAGGACGGTGAGAGTTGGCGGCGCAGGGGCGGCGCAGCAGCGCACCTACAGGGTTTTACGCTGCCCGCGGCAGCTTTGGATGTTTGACCGGGCAGTGGGATAGGGCGATTCCCGATGCCACTTGCCCACTTTCTCACGCTGCCAACCTTTCTTGCGCTTTCCATAAAGCCATAGGATAATGACTTTAAGAACTCAGCACCCAGACGCTGATGGTTAACAGATCATGGCTACGATCAGTCTCCGCCAATACCATAAGGAACTGCGCGCGCTACTGGACGAAGACGCGCCGGACTCGGTCATCGCCCACGCCCGGCACATCCTCAAGAGCTTCCCCAGGAATGTTGAAACCTACCGCTTTCTGGGGCGTGCGCTGAGCGCCAGGTCTCGCTTTAAGGAATCGGGCGATATCTTTCTGCGGGTGCTGAGTGCCGTGCCTGACGACCGCGAAGCCCACATTGGCATGGCTGAGGCCTACCGCGACCGCCGCGAATGGGACCGCGCCGTCTGGCACATGGAGCGCGCCTTTGAACAGGCGCCCAGCAACGCTGCCATCCAGGAAGCGCTGCGTGAGCTGTACAACAATCAGGCCAGGGGCCAGTACGACCGGCTTCAGCTTACCCGCGGCGCGCTGGCCCGGCTGTACATGAACAGTGGCCTCTACGACAAAGCGATCACCGAGCTGCAAACCGCGCTCAAAAACAACCCTGATCGCATCGACCTGCGGGTGCTGCTGGCGGAGGCGCTGTGGGCTGGCGGCCACCAGGTCGAAGCGGCGGAGATCGCCACCGGGATCGTGCAGGTGTTGCCGTACTGCCTGGGGGCCAACCGCATCCTGGCCGAATTGTGGCTGCAAAACAACCGTCCCTCCGACGCCCAGCGTTTCCTCAAGCGCGTCGAAGACCTGGACCCCTACCTGGCCCTGCAGATCATCGGGCGCGAGATCAGCGACGAAGACGATCCCTACACCCTCAAACGGCTGGATTGGGAAGCCGCCTCGGCCATAATGGCTACGGCTACGCCGGACTGGATGGCTGAGATCGGCGAGGCACTGGAACGCCCAGAGGCCGTCCAGCTGGCCGGCAGCGAGAGCATCCCCGATTGGATGCGCGAGCCAGAAGCTCAGGAAGCGCCCCCCACCCTGCCAGTGGAGAGCACCCCCGCCCCGGCGATGGAGACCCCTGAATGGATGGCTGAAGTCGAACGAGCCGCCAGCGGCGAGGTTGACCTGACGGATTGGCTGGTGGAGGAAAGCGCCCCTGCCGCCGAACAGCCGGTGGTGGAAGCAGCGGCCCCGGCGGACTGGGAAGAGATCAGCGCGGCGCTGGCCGAAGCGCCGGCGATCCCGGCGGAAGAGCCATCCTTCCCTGCGGAAGAGGACTGGCTGGCCGAACTGGAGGGTGCTCCTGCGCCGGACACGCCGCCCTCCGCCCCGGCTGAAGAGGCCATCCCTGAGTGGCTGGCAGATGTCGAAGAAGTGGCCGGGCCAACAGCTGTGCCCGCCGCCGCGCCGGAAGACCTGGGCTGGCTCGCTGAGCCGCCGGATGAAGCCGACCTGGACTGGCTGGCAGTGGTGAGCACCACGACGCCTGCCCAGCCGGAGGCCGGTGCACCGGGAGTCTTTGTGCCAGAGCCTCCCCCGGACCTGGCCCGCACCGGTTTCACCGGTCTGCTACAGGGGCTCCCTCCCGCCCCGGCCAGCGCGGAAGAAGAAGCACCCGCCGAGTCTTTCGCCGAATTGGAAGAAGTCCGCCTGCCGCAGACGCGCGATCTGCCGCCCCTGAAAGAACAGCCCGACGAAACCACTGATCGCCTGCGTGCCAGCGTGGTCGCGAGCGATATCAAGACTGATGAGATGTTTGCCGCCAGCGAACAGCCGGCGGAAGTCGAACCACCGACCTGGCCGGAGTTCCCCGCCGAAGTGCCCGCCACAGAGCCGGAACGGCCCGCCGCGCCAGAGCGCGAGACGCTGGCCTGGCTCTACGCTGACGAGGCGGCACTGGAGGAAGCGCTCGAACTGGCTCCCTCAGCGTCCGTCGGTGTTGCGGACGAAGACCCGCTGGCCTGGTTGTATGCCGCCGATGCCGGCGTGCCTTCCCCACCTCTAAAGGATGAGGCCATGCTCCCATCTGAGGAACTGCCACAGGCTGAAGCGCCGCAGCAGCCAGTCCCCGAAAGTGGCGAACCCCTGCCCAGCCCCGAACCGGCTGCAGAGGAAGAAGACTGGCTGACGGCCATGGGCATCACGCCGGAAGAAGCGGGCGAATTGCCGCCGGTCGCAGAACAGGCTGCAGTGCCAGCGGGCGATGACTGGCTACAGGACTTCGGGATCACTGGCGAACCAACGCCGCCATCCGCGCCGGAAGCTGCCCCCGAAGCGGGCGAACTGCCCGCCTGGCTGAGCGAGATGGGCGAGGAATTCGAGCCAGAGCCGGAAGCCGAAGCCGCCCCTGCGCCGGAACCCGAACCCGCCCCTGAAGCGGGCGAACTCCCCGCCTGGCTGAGCGAGATGGGTGAGGAATTCGAGCCGCAGCCGGAAGCCGAAGCCGCCCCTGCGCCGGAACCCGAACCCGCCGCTGAAGCGGGCGAACTCCCCGCCTGGCTGAGCGAGATGGGTGAGCAATTTGAATTTGAGGCGGAGCCGGAAGCCGAAGCTGCCCCCGAAGCGGGCGAACTGCCCGCCTGGCTGAGCGAGATGGGCGAGGAATTCGAGCCAGAGCCGGAAGCCGAAGCCGCCCCTGCGCCGGAACCCGAACCCGTCGCCGAAGCGGGCGAACTGCCCGCCTGGCTGAGCAAGATGGGTGAGGAATTCGAGCCGCAGCCGGAAGCCGAAGCCGCCCCTGCGCCGGAACCCGAACCCGCCGCTGAAGCGGGCGAACTGCCCGCCTGGCTGAGCGAGATGGGCGAGGAATTCGAGCCAGAGCCGGAAGCCGAAGCCGCCCCTGCGCCGGAAGCTGCCCCCGAAGCGGGCGAACTGCCCGCCTGGCTGAGCGAGATGGGCGAGGAATTCGAGCCAGAGCCGGAAGCCGAAGCCGCCCCTGCGCCGGAACCCGAACCCGCCGCCGAAGCGGGCGAACTGCCCGCCTGGCTGAGCGAGGTGGGCGAGGAATTCGAGCCAGAGCCGGAAGCCGAAGCCGCCCCTGCGCCGGAACCCGAACCCGCCGCTGAAGCGGGCGAACTGCCCGCCTGGCTGAGTGAGATGGGCGAGGAATTCGAGCCAGAGCCGGAAGCCGAAGCCGCCCCTGCGCCGGAACCCGAACCCGCCGCTGAAGCGGGCGAACTCCCCGCCTGGCTGAGCGAGATGGGTGAGCAATTTGAATTTGAGGCGGAGCCGGAAGCCAAAGTCGCCCCTGCGCCGGAAGCTGCCCCCGAAGCGGGCGAACTGCCCGCCTGGCTGAGCGAGATGGGCGAGGAATTCGATCCGGAAGCCGAAGCCGCCCCCGCGCCGGAAGCTGCCCCCGAAGCGGGCGAACTGCCCGCCTGGCTGAGCGAGGTCGAAGAACTGGCCTTTGCGCCTGCTGAGGAAGCAGTTGTGGAAATGCCGGTGGAAGAAGCTCCGCCGGTAGAGGAAGCGCCGGTCATTGAGGAATTGCCGCCGGTAGAGGAAATCCCCGCCGTTGAAGAGTTGCCAGCGGCAGAAGAACTCCCGGCAGCGGAAGTATTGCCTGAAGCACTACCAGAAGAAGCCTGGCCCGCCGTTGAGGAAGAAGTCCAACCGGAAGAGGAACCGGCCTACGACAGCCTGGACTGGCTTGGTGAGATGGGCGTCCTGGCCCCGGAACCGCTGGAGGGGCTAAGCCCCGGCGAAAAGCTGCCCCTCGCTTCCGATGTTGCCATTGGCCCGGACTGGCTCAAGGAAGTCGGCGCGCTGGAAGCAGAAACCCTGCCAGAGCCAACCGAACTGGTGCCGGAAGTCGAGGAATTCGCTGAGGAACCATCCGAAGAGACGCAGCCAACCTATGTGATTGAGGCGGCGGAAGAACTGCCGGCGGCGGAAGAGCTGCCGGCGGCGGAACCGGTGGCCCCGGCGGAACGGCCCTGGCGCTTTGACTTTGGCGCGGATTGGACACCGGGCTGGATGCGCGGTAGCGGCGCCGCCACAGATGACGCCAACCCGCCCGGCTGGCTGTGGGATACCGATGAACCGCCTGACTGGCTGGAAAAGGCCATCTATGACGATGATGAGGGTGAGCCGCCTGAGGGAGCCTGAGGCCCGGCTGGCAGCCCGACCCGGTCTGAGCACCTGTGAAGGATAAACGCGTATGACTCTGCCGCCTGATGATGGCCCGGATGACCTCAAGAAAGCGATCGGCGACGTCGATCCCCTGAAGTGGCTGGAGAGTCTGGCCGCGCGTCAGGGCGCTAACCCGGAGGAATTCCTCACTTCCGCCGATCTGGACGTGCCGGAGGTCGATCCCAGCGCGGTCGTTGACGAACCGGGCTACAGCGATTATGACCCCTTTGGTGGGAGCAGGCCGGAAGAAAAGCCCTCCCGCCCGCCCGCGACCCCACCACCCGGACCGGAAATCGGCCCTCCGGCGGACGTTAACCCGCTGGCCTGGCTGGAAAGCCTGGCCCGCCGTCAGGGCGCCAACCCGGAAGAATTCATCACGGACGCTGATCTGGAAGTAGAGGAGGTCAGCCCTGATGCCGTGGTTGATGAACCGGGCTATACCCCCTATGACGCCGCCGCGCCGGAGCCAGTGGCTCCGCCGGAACGGGCCGTTCCGCCGGAACGGGCCGTTCCGCCGGAACGGGTCGCTCCGCCGCGCCTGGCTAAGGCGCCTGTCCGCCGGGATGGCGAACTGACCGCGGAAGAAGCTGCGGCGATTCTGGGCCTGGAGAGCGCCGATCTGAGGCCGGTTGAGGCCGAAGTTGAAGCCGCAGAAGCAGAGCCGGCGCCTGTGACTGATCCCCTGGCCGCCGGGGTGGATCCGCTGGCCTGGCTGGAGAGTCTGGCCCGCCGCCAGGGCGCACCGAGTGAGGAACTGATCACCGCCGCCGATCTGGAAGTCCCTGCTGTGCCCGCGGGCACAGTGACTGATGAGCCGGGTTACGTGGATTATTCTCCGTTCAGCGCCCTGACCGATCACGCTGAGGAAGAAGAAGCCTTCCCTGCCGAAATCGCGGCGGCAGAGCCGCTGCCTTCCGGCGATGATACGCTGGCCTGGCTGGAAGGGCTGGCGGCAGCTCAGGAGGTTGCCGCGCCAGCGCCGTCTGATCCGCTAGCCGGGCTGACCGATGACCAGATCGAGCGGATGGCCGCCGCCGGTGAGCTTTCCGTCGAGCAAATGGAAGCCTGGCTGCGCCGCCAGGTGGATAGCCTGGCCCGCGCCCGCGAGATAGGCGCCATAGCGGAGGAAGAATTGCCCCCGGCGGAACCGGCCAGCATCCCCGACTGGCTGCAGGAAGCCCGTCCCCTGCCCGGTGCACAGCCTGCCAGACCGCCTGAACCAGCCCTGGGGCCGGTGGAAATCCCCGACTGGCTGCAAACACCCGAACCGGTTGAGGATGACTCGGCGCTACTCCGCATCCTGGCGGAAGCCGCCGATACTGCCCTAGAGCAGGAAGAGCCGCCGGTTGAGCTGGAAGATTCCTGGGCGATGGCCCTGGAGGCCGAATACCGGGAACGCCAGCAACCTTCCGCCGAAGAACCGGAATGGTACCGCGCTGCCCTGGAGGACGCTGAACGTCAGGCTGAACTGGAGGAACGTCTGGCTGGCGCTACAGCGCCGCTTGAGGAGCCGGTAGCCCAGGAAGTGCCGCCAGCGGAGGAACAGCCAGAAGAAGCTCCCATGCCAGCCTGGATGCAGGAAGCCGCTGCGGACCTGGACGAAATGCCCGCCTGGCTGACCGAGGAGATTCCCGCCGCTGAGCCGGTAGCCACACCGGTGGACAACTGGATGACTGATGTCGGCCTGGACTCCGATACTGCAGCGATCCCCAGCTGGCTGCTAGAGCCAGTCCCTGAGGCGCCCGTTGCTGAAACGCCCGTTGCTGAAACGCCCGTTGCTGAAACGCCCGCGCCAGAGCCGGTAGTTGCCGCGACTCCCATCGCTGAAGCACCGCCGTCGCCCGTTGTGCCGGAACCGACGCCCGTGCCAGCCCGCGCGGAGCCTGCCCCCGTGTCTGCGGCTATCCTGCAGGTGCTGCTCAACGCCAGCATTCCGGAAGGCGCGGCTTACGACGTCTTCCGCAAGCGTCTGGCTACCGATCCTGGTGACCATGCTACCCGTCTGGCGCTGGCCCGCCGCCTGCTGCTGGACAACAACATCGCTGCCAGCCTGAACCATTACGAGGCGCTGGCTTTTGCTGAGGCATTGCTCCCCGATCTGGAGCATGATCTGCGGGCGCTGGTGCAGCGCCAGCCCACCCTGCCACAGGCCTACCGTGTCCTGGGGGATGTGTTCATGCGGGAGGGGCGACTGCAGGAGGCGCTGGATACCTACCGGGCCGCCCTTGAACAACTGTAGGCTTTGCGGTACAGTTGCCGCCTGGCAGAAAAGCGCATCAACGGGCCTTCACTGGCCCGTTTTTTCTGCCCGCAGCGCTCACCAACCGCAGAACCAGGAGCAGTTATGGAACGCACATTGATCATCGTCAAGCCGGATGGCGTCCAGCGTGGCCTTGTCGGGGAGATCATCCGCCGTTTTGAACAGCGTGGCCTGCGCATCATCGGCCTCAAGCTGGTGCAGCCCAGCCGGGCGCTGGCCGAACAGCACTACGCCGTCCACCAGGGCAAGCCTTTTTACGAAAAGCTGGTGGCTTACATCACCAGCGGGCCAGTTGTCGTCATGGCCCTGGAAGGCCCGCAGGCTGTCGCCGCCGGGCGGATGACCATCGGCGCAACCGATCCCGCCAAGTCGCCCGCTGGCAGCATCCGCGGCGATCTGGCGCTGGAGATGGGCCGCAACCTGGTGCACGGTTCCGACAGCCCGGAGAACGGTGCCCAGGAAGTCGCCCTGTGGTTCCGGGAGGATGAGTTGGTCGCCTGGGGCCGGGATGTCGACCGCTGGATCTTCGAGTAGATCACCAGAGGCGGAAGAATCACACGGGCGACCCGACGAGGATGCCATAGCGGGTCGCCCGCGTGATGTTCCAGCGGATCATGCCGGCGTGCCAGCGGCGCTACTGGATGCGCAGCAGAACCCTGGCGCCCTTCCAGACGCTTTCCAGATCGTAGTAAGTCCGCAGTTCCTCAGAGAACACGTGCACCACCACACTGTTGTAATCGAGCAGCGTCCAGCCTGAGCGCCCATCACCCTCCACATGCCAGGCGGTGATGTCATGTTTCTGCTTGATGTTGGTGCGGATGCGTTCCACGATCGCGTCAAGCTGGCGGTCGCTGGTGCCAGTGCAAATCACAAAGTAGTCGGTGATCAGGGTGACATCACGCAGGTCCAGCAGGACGATGTCTTCCCCTTTGACATCCTCGATCTCGCTGATGATCGCGCGGGCCAGGTCTATCGGTTCCAGAAGCAGCCTCCTTCACACAAACGCACGATTGAATGACTTCGTTCAGAAGTTAACGGGCAAATCTCACTACAGCGGGGCAATCCATCACGGCGCATTGTAGCATAACGACCGGATGCCTTCCAGTTACCTCCATCGGCATAACGGCAAAACCGGCGTGATTCGGGCAGCAACGCAGCTGGCAGAACAGAAAAGGAGGCCAGGAAACAAGGACGCCGGAAGATCGGGGCAGAGATAAGAAAGCAGGAGTCCGCCCCGCCAGCGGGCAGCCTGATCGCTGGCAGTCTCCGCATGGGCCATGCTATCTGGCAGGGCGAGGCTACGCCGTCCCGGACTGGCCCAGCGCTGCACTGAACAGGCAGGTGTAGCGAGCGCCGTCGCGGCTCAGTTCGCTGCGCATCAGGCTGATTGCCGTGGCCTGCCATGCGCCCAGTGACCCGATAGCTGTCCCGGTCACCAGCGCACCCAGCGCCCGCACCTCCGCCGCGGAAGCATCCTGCCGCACCCGGCCCAGCGTCAGATGTGGACTGAACGGGCGATTTTCCGTCGGGAAGCCCAGCGGCGCGATGGCGGCTTCCACCGCGCTCTGCAGCGCCGCCAGCGCGTCCAGATCGCCGGTCAGGCCGACCCATACTACACGTGGCGCACGTGGATTGGGGAAACACCCCAGCCCTGCCGCCCCGAGTTGCAGCGGCCTGTGCGCGCTCGCCGCTGCCTGCAGCCCGGCGCGGATGGCGTCCAGGCGAGCAGGCGGTGTTTCCCCCAGGAATTTGAGCGTCAGGTGAATGCCTTCCGGGCGGGTCCAGCGTACAACGCGCGCCGATCGGTCAGCACGCAACTGATCCTGGAGTTGTTCCAGCACCGCCAGAATCGGCGCGGGCAGTTCAAGCGCCACAAAGAGACGCAGATCATCAACCACGGCTCTTCTCCTCGTCGTCTACAGGCGTTCCCATCTTAGCAGCAAACCGCCCGCGCGCCCAGGTCAGCGCCACGGTGCACACAAGCAGAAGGCCAGAAAGCCGGTAGACAAAGAGGCAGGGGACAAGGCTTGATTGAGAGGCCGGGACACCGCCCCCTTCCATCCAGCAGTCGGATCGCTGACCTTCTTTGCATGCTCCCATAACAAGGAAGGTCATGTATCGAATCGGTTGAAATACGCATGGGCTGTGCGCCGGGCCTCACCCCACTGCGCTACGCGCAGATTCCCCCCCCTCTCCATTTCAATGGAGAGGGGCCGGGAGGTGAGGCCAGCCGGACGACCTTGTGTCCAGTTTCAACCGAAAAAGGATATACTGCCCCAATGAATTTGCGCTTGACTCCGCACCGCCCAGGAGTATAATAACCGCTTGAATGTGCCTGTAGCTCAGCGGATAGAGCGCTTGCCTACGGAGCAAGATGTCGGGGGTTCGAATCCCTCCAGGCACGCAGACAGTCCTGACCCGGTGGTCAGGACTTTTTGTTTCCCGGCGGCGGGCCAACAAGAAGGGCGGAGGAGATGCTCCCCCGCCCTTCGATCTTCAAGCTACCTGTCCTGGCGCGGTCTAGTGGCCCCAGCGACCCGGCGGTTCCATCATGCCCCAGGGCGCGCGCCCACCGGGCATTCTCCCCTGCATCATGCCACGCCCCTGGTGCATCATCCCCCACCCCTGGCCCATCATCATCCCGCGCGGGCCAGGCATCCCCTGGGTGAAATGCGCCTCCAGGTTGGCCCGCAGCAGGGCCTGCATCGCGTCCGCCTGGGCCTGGGTCAGCGTCCCGGCTTCAACCGCGGCGGCCAGTTCCTCAGCGCGGACCGCCACCACTGCCTCGATCACATCCGCCAGGGCGACACCCTGCGCCTCAGCGATCTCAGCGACGGTCTTGCCATCCTGTAGTTGTTCCACCAGATCGCTCACTTCCAGCCCCAGCGCCTCAGCCACGATGCTGACCGGCGCGTCTTCCGGCGGAGCGCCCCATTGCATCATGCCACGCCCGCCCCAGGCCATCATCCCACGTCCGCCCCAGCCCCAGCACGGCGGAACACCCGTGGCGTCATCATCGCCATCCGTGCCGCCCTGGGCATAAACGGTCACCACACCTGCCACCAGCAGCAGGCTCAAAACCAGGACAATCGCCAGTGATTTACGCATCGTTCTATAACCTCCCTGATTGACTCGTTGTGAGCGCCGGTTGCCTCGCTACAGCGCACAGACCGGCGCGATCGGCCATGTTCGTACCTGATTATGCTGAAAACCCTTGAAGGGTCTGTGAAGCTTATATGACGATTTGATGAAGCTTGCATAAAGGGCCGGGCAGGGCGCCTCTTGCACCCTGCCCGGCATCGGGGAAAAAGGGGGGGGGGAAGAACTTACCGGCCCATCCAGCCGCCGGGCATCCTGCCCATCTGGCCACCCATCAGGCCGCGCCCGCGCATCTCAAAGCCGCGGAACTGGCCAAAATCGGAGAAGGGGCGGTCAAAGGCTGGCAGGCTGGTCGTGAAGTGCACTTCCAGGTTGGCCCGCAGCAGGGCGAGATGGGCGTCAGCCTGGGCCTGGGTCAGCGTCCCGGCCTCCACAGCGGCAGCCAGTTCCTCATTCGCCGCGGCTACCACAGCGTCAATGACATCCGCCAGGGCGACACCCTGCGCTTCGGCGATCTCAGCCACGGTCTTGCCTGCCTGCAGTTCATCAAGCAGGGCGTCATTTTCCAGGCCCAGCGCTTCCGCGACAGTGTCCAGCGCGGCGATTCCACCGAAGCCACCACGCCCACCCATCATCAGGCCATGCATGGCCGCCATTCCGGCGACGCGGACCGGATGAGCTGTGTTCAGCCAGGCTTCCAGTTCAGCCTTCTGCAGGGTCAGGCGCGCGTCCGCCACTTCGCGGGTGATCGTGCCCGCTTCGACAGCAGCATCCAGCTCAGCAGCAAAGTCCGCCGTCAGAGCGTTGATCACGTCATCGAGGGCCACACCCTGCGCCTCAGCGATCTCGGCCACGCTCTTGCCCGCCTGCAGTTCGCCCTGCAGCGCATCAGTTTCCAGACCAAGCGTCTCCGCGATGACATCAAGCACCGCAACGCCATAGCCGCCGCGCTCGCCCGGCCAGAAATTACCGCCGCCACGCGGCCCCTGGGCGTAGACGGCTGCTGCGCCCAGCACCACCACCGCTGCCAGAGTCAGCCCAATCAGTAGAACCTTACGCATCGTCTTCACTCCTTCCGTATCACCCGGTAAACCTGCATGCGTTCCGTGCATGCGACCCGTATGATGGCAGCAGGCTGTAAAGCTGCTGTATCGGAAGTGTGATGTTTCAATGAAGGATTGCTGAGTGTTTGCTAAGTTGACGCCCCGGACGCTGGCCGACGGCCAGGCGGCGGATGGCAACGCCATCCCGCCTATCGGCTGGCCAGCGCCTGGCTTTCAATCGGCCAGCGGGAGCGTGAAGTGAAAGGTGCTGCCCTTGCCCGGTCCGGCGCTTTCCGCCCACAGCCGCCCACCGTGCGCCTCGGCAATATGCCGGGCGATGGTCAGACCAATGCCGCTGCCGCCGCTGGCGCGCGCCCGCGACTTATCTACCCGGTAGAAACGCTGGAAGATGCGCTCCAGGTCCTCCGCCGCCAGGCCGATCCCGGTATCGCTGACGGCAAAGTGAGCCATACCCCGCTCCCGGCTGACCCGTAACGTCACCTGGCCACCGGAGGGTGTGTATTGCAGCGCGTTGCCCAGCAGGTTGAGCAGTACCTGCCGGGCGCGGTCAAAGTCGGCCTTCACCTTCAGGGGCGTCTCAGGGGGGATCACGGTCAGCGTCAGACCGCGATCTTCAAACTGCGGGCGCAGCCATTCCGCCGCCGAAGTCGCCAGCTCAGCTGCGTCATGGGCGCGCAAATCCAGGATCAGCTGGGAGGCTTCCGCACGGGAAAGCTCCTGCAGGTCGTGCACCAGCCGCTGCAGCCGGTCGGCTTCGCGGTGCACCCGCTGGAACATCTCCGGCGTGGGCGGGATCACGCCGTCCTGCATCGCTTCCATGAAGCCCTGAATGCTGGCCAGCGGCGTCTTGAGTTCGTGGCTGACATCGGCGATGAGTTGCTGGCGTATGGCCTCCGTACGGGCCAGCGCCTCGGCCATGGCGTTGAAGCTGCGCGTGAGCGCCCCCAGTTCATCATCACCGGGAACCGGCAGGCGCTCCTCGTAATGGCCGGCGGCAATGTGACGGCTGGCCACGCCCAGCGCCTGGATGGGCTGCACGATACGCTGGCTGATCAACAGGCTGGCGCCCGCCGCGGCCACCACTGCCACCAGCCCGGCCAGCACCAGGGCGCGAGCTACCGCCTGCCGGAAGTTGGCGTTCAGCACATCTTCCAGCGCATTGAGGTTGATCATCATGCCGGCCATGCCCTGCTGGCGCAGCCGGCCTTCCGGCATCATGCTCATCGCCCGCACCCGCCCGGAGAAATCCGCGGGGGCGAGCAGCGCCACCGCCACGGCCAGCGTCAGCAGGGCCAGGGTGACTACAGTCAGATACGATAGAAAGAACTTCCAGCGCAGACTCACAGCGGCTCATCCTCAAACTTGTAACCGACTCCGCGAACAGTCACAATGTGGCGCGGGTTGGCCGGGTCGGCCTCCAGCTTCTGGCGGATACGCCCGACATGCACATCCACCACCCGCGGATCGCCATAGAAATCATAGCCCCATACCTGCTCCAGGAGTTGCTCGCGGCTGAGGACCATCCCGGCGTAAGCAGCCAGAGTCCGCAGCAGCTTGAACTCCAGCGCCGTAAGCGGGATTTCCACGTCGTCGCGCCAGACCTGGTACCGCTGGCTGTCAATCCGTACGTGGCGGAAGGCCAGCACCGGCTCTTCAGATGCCGCGCCGCCCCGCCCCCGCCGCAGGATAGCCTTGACTCGCGCCGCCAGTTCGCGCGGGCTGAAGGGTTTAGTCAGGTAATCGTCCGCGCCGACAGTCAGACCGATCACCCGGTCGGTTTCCTCCGAACGGGCGGTGAGCAGCATCACATACACGTCCGATTCGCGGCGGATGGCCTGCAGGACTTCCAGGCCGCCCATGCCGGGCAGCATCACATCCAGCACCACCAGGTCGGGCTGGTAGCGGCGGAAAACGGCCAGGGCCTGCACGCCATCTGCCGCCTCGTGAACGGTGTAGCCTTCCGCTTCCAGATAAGCGCGGACGACCTGGCGGATGCTTGGTTCGTCATCGACAATCAGGATCGTTGCCATAACACTCCTTCCCCCTGCCTGTCGACTTTTCAGTGGGCGTCCAGCAGCGTCCGGTCAACCTCCGCCGGGTCGGCGCCCAGCAGAATCGCGCTCACCTCGGCAGCGTAAGCGGCGCTGGCCGGGTCGTCGGTCAGCAGCACGATCTGCTCCGGGCTGCTGACGCCCAGTCCCAGCGCCGCCGCGCGGGCGATCTGGGCCTGCTCAAAGATCGTGCCTGCGCTGACCTCCGGCGTCGTGCCAAAGTAGCGCAACAGGGCCACGCCCACCGCATCCAGCGCCACGCGATCCGTCCCGGCCAGGATCACCTGTGCCTCAACAGTCGTGCCGCGATCCGGCCCGCCGTCGACAAAGGCCTCTACGCCATCCAGCACGATGAGGTCAGGCGTGTAGGCCAGGTTGATCTCGGCGATCATCTCCCGCATGTGCCGGGAACCATGCAGTTCGTTCATGTAGTTGTGGTTTCCATCGGGCAGACGCGCCGCCACCAGCCCGACGCTGTTCTTCAGCGACAGGGTGAAGTGCCCGCCGTAACGGTGTGTCTTCAGGCAGCAGGTCTGGATAACGCCGTCTGCCTCCAGGGCGGCCCGGACGAAGGGAAAGCCGTCCGCCCAGTGGCTATCCTCCGGGCGGATCATGGCCCAGTCCCCGGCATCCAGATCGTCAAAAACAAGCGCATCGAAGTCCAGCTCAGCGGCCAGATCAAAGACTCCCCGCGCCCTGAGCACACGCCGCGTGGCGCCCATACCGCTGCGATCGCCGAGGGTGATGCCCTCCGCGCCGTTCGCCCTGAGCCAGCCTACCAGCGCGGCCAGAGCCTCCGGATGGGTCGAACCGGGCGTTGGATCAGCGCTGTTGTAGTTGGCCTTCAGGAACAGGCGCTTGCCGCGGATGGGATTAACGCCCAGCAGGTCCAGGGCGCGGCGGATGCCTTCAGCACGGTCACGGGTGCGGACGAAAGCCACCGGTGCGCTGAAATCGGCATTGTACGCCCGGCGGCGCGGCGCACCCGCCGGAGTCGCGCCAGACGCTGCCCCGCTGCCAGCGATCACACCCGCCGCCAGCGCGGTAACCGCCCGGCAAAATGCCCTGCGATTCATGGGTAAGGCCTCCTGATCTCGATTCGGGCACCTGCTGACCTGAGAATACCACAGGAAGACAGATGGGGGGCCTGTGGTGTGGTCCCCCATCTGATACCTATACCGTCCTCCTGGCGGATCAGCGCTGCTCGATCGGCGTGTAGGTCAGGCCCATCTCGCCCACATACTGCGCCTTGGGACGCATCAGGCGGTTATCGGCGGCCTGCTCCATGATGTGCGCTGTCCAGCCGACCACGCGGCTCATGGCGAACATGGTCGTCAGCATATCGACCGGGATGCCCACCACATACAGGGCCAGGCCACTGTAGTAGTCCACGTTGGGGTACAGGTTACGCTCGACGAAGTACGGATCGGAACGGGCGATCTGCTCCAGTTCATAGGCAATCTCATAGATATGACTATGGCCGGTCTTCTCCGCCAGAGTACGGGCATATTCGCGCAGGATACGGGCGCGCGGGTCTTCGGTCTTGTAGATGCGGTGGCCGATGCCCATGATCCGGCGGCTGCCAGCCCGCACCTGCTGGAACCAGTCCTGGAGGGTCAGGCCGGAATCCTGAATTTCCAGGAACATCTTCATGGCTGCCTCGATCGCGCCGCCGTGCAGGGGGCCTTTGAGCGAGCCGATGGCCGCCGTGACGGCTGAGTACATATCGCTGTTGGTGCTGGTGACCGCGCGGGAGGTGAACGTGCTGGCGTTCATTTCGTGGTCGGCCAGCAGGATCATGTAACGGTCAACGGCCTCAACCGCGGTCGGGTCGGGGGTCTGGCCGGTGGCCATGTAGAGGAAGTTCTCGGCCAGCCTGACATCGCCGGTCAGCGGCGGCAACGGTTCCTGCCCGGTGCGGATGCGCATCCACGCCGCCAGGATGGTGGGGATACGGGCGGTGATCGTCAGGGCCTTCTGCCGGTTGGCCTCCGGGCTGTTGTCTTCCGCCAGCGGGTCATAGAGACCGCTGGCGCTCACTGCCGTGCGCAGCACGGCCATCGGATGGGCTGTGCGGGGGTACAGTTTCATCTGCGCCAGCAGGTCCGGCGGCAGGGCCATACGCGCGTTAAGATTCTTCTTCAACTCGGCCAGTTCAGCGGCGGTGGGCAGGCGCAGGTTCCACAGCAAATGCGCCACTTCTTCAAATGAGGCGTGCGCCGCCAGATCGGCGATGTCGTAGCCGCAATAGGTCAGGCGCCCCGCCTGGCCGTCCACCTTGCTCAACCGGCTTTCCGCAACAATAATGCCTTCCAGGCCCTTTGAGAAGATCGGTGTGGCAGTCATGCAGCATTCTCCCTGAAAACACAAGAAGCACAGTTTTTAGATGCAAGCTGGGGTGTAATGTTACCGCCTTCACAACCCAAAATCGAATTTATCCCCCGGCGCAACCAGTGCCAGTTCCAGCACACTCAAACACTGGCGAGTTGATTATATAGTTAATTCTAATATTTATTACATAGAATTATAAATATCATGTATCGAAAAATCTGTTTATATTTTATCTCTGTCGACTGGCTATTTCCAAATGCCGTTTTGAAGCGATCTTCCGCCAAAGTTGGGCCCAATCTGTGCTATCACACAGCTTCTGTGGAAGGCGAGACCATGCTCGCTCATGTAGTGCTTCGGCTAATGCCCATTCCTTTGGGTGTGACAAAGGTGTAATCGGGACTAAGTTTGATGCTGTTTTTGCACTGTGGCATGATTTACATAGTAATTGAAGGTTGTTCAGGTCATGTGATGAACCATGAATATGGTCAATTTCTGTTCCTGGAGCACCACATATACGGCACCTTCCTTCATCGCGCCTTATTACAGCATCACGGATATCCTTCGTCAGCCTCCGTTCACGTTCCGGATATCCCCCTGCTAAAATGTGCGCTAGCCGAAATCTCAACGCTTGTTGCACATCTAGCTGGTCAACGCGGCCATCTTTGATACAGCGACGGTAATATCGTATGTATTTGGCGATCTGTCGGCATTCTTCAGAGCAGAACAAATCATGACTATTGATGATGCGATCGCAATTTGCACAAACGAATGGGTAGGCAATCAACTTTTCCATTTCGGTATAGGGATCAGGATGTTCAAGCTGAATATCGTGCTTCCTGTGTTTTGGACTCATTCGGACCCCTTTAACTTGAATTTGAATAAAGATGACAGCTCCGGAAGCGAACACTGCTTTGCCTGGGTCTATGATACCAAGTTATGCTCATCTAGCACTCTGGCTCTATCCCCCGGCGGCCCGCAGCGCGATCAGGGCCAGCGCCCCCGCCGCCAGGATTGCCGCCGCCAGCCAGTCGCGCCCGGTCATGACCAGCGTGCGCCGCTCGGTACGCGGACCGTAATTGAGGGCGCGGACAGCCATCGCCATCGCCAGTTGATCGCTCAGCCGCACGGAGGCGATCACCAGCGCGGTCAGGATGGGCACAAAGCTGCGCGCTCGCGTCAGCAGCCCGCCCCGGCTCAGGTCCAGGCCACGCGCTTCCTGGGCCTGCCGGATTGTGGTATACAGCCCGGCAGCGATGGGGATGTAGCGCAAAGCCAGCGTCACCGTCAGCCCGGTGGTATAGGGCAATCCCAGCTGCACCAGCCCGCGCACCAGATCGTCATGGCGGGTGGTGAACAGCGGCAGCAGAGCCAGCAGGGCCAGCACGTTGGCCCGGATGGCAATTACCAGCCCGGTGGCTATGCCGCCTGTCGTCAGGCGGACGGGGCCGAGGGCGAACAACTCCCGCCCGGCGACCACAAACCAGGGCTGAATGACCAGGATCAACACCGTCAGGGGCAGCAGGCCGCGCAGCACCCAGCGGATGCGCCCCGCCGGGATGCGCCCCAGCCGCAGGATGGCGATCAGGGCGCCCAGGCAGGCGAGCAGCGCCAGCGGCCCTTCCAGCAGGAAGGCCGCCACCGAGCCAACCAGCACGCCCAGCAGCTTGACGCGCGGATCCAGCGCGTGCAGCCAGGACACTGTCGGGACGTACAGATCCACCGAGAGACTCATAAGTTACTCTCCGGGAATCCCGGCCCCACTTCCGGCGGCGCGGCCAGCGCCTCCAGCAGGTCACGGATACGCAGGGCAGGACGCGGCAGGCCCAGCGCGTGGCCCAGCGCAACGCTGAAATGAGCCGTCAGCCCGGCAGCGGCCAGCAGTTCCGGATGAGCAAAGACCTCTCCCGGCGGGCCATCGGCGATCAACCGGCCCCGGTGCATGACCAGCACACGCCGCGCCTTGCCCGCCAGGCGAAGCTGGTGAGTCACCAGCAAAGAGGTGCCGCCCGCCGCCAGATGAGCCTGCAGCCAGGCGATCACCCGCCGCCGCCACAGCCCGTCCAGCCCCACCAGCGGCTCGTCCAGGGCCAGGATCGGCGTGCGCAGGGCGGCGATGCTGGCCAGCGCGATCAGCCGCCGCTGGCTGAAGCTCATCACCGCTGGCGGGTAGTCAGCCAGCTGCGTCAGGCCAAACTGAGCCAGCGTCTCGGCGACACGCGCCTCCAGCGCCGCCCCGCGCAGACCCTGGTTGCGCGGCCCAAAGGCAATCTCGTCGCGCACGGTCGGGCTGAACAACTGGTGCTCCGGCTTTTGAAAGGCAAAGCCGACATGCCGGGCCAGCATGGCCACGCTGACTTCCTGCGTATCCAGGCCATTGATCCGCACGCAACCCTGCTGGGGGTGCAACAGGCCGATCAGATGGCGCAGAAGGGTGGTCTTGCCGCTGCCGTTGACGCCGATGATCGCCACTGACTCACCCGCCGGGATGGACAGGCTGATCTCCCGCAGGACTGGCGGGCCATCCGGATAGGCGAAAGACACGCCCTCAAATTCCACTGCCGGAGGAACTGACAGGGACACGGTACTTTCCTTCCCATCAAACCGCCGCCCCAGTGTAGCGCAGAATCGCGCTTCGTACAGGAGCACGCCGCGAGGACGGCCAGAGCCTGCACCGCTCACCCGCCCCCCGGTTTTCCTCTCTTGCCTCCTGCCTCTTATTCCTTGGCCTCCACTTGCCACTCCCTTCCCCGGCCTCCGGGCCTCTCCTTTCGCAGCGGCCCGGCAAAAAAACCGGCGGGCCATCGCTGACCCGCCGGCGCATACTAACGGCATGAGAGGTTACGGCGTGGCCGTCAGAGCCGCATCAGCGGTAGCCAGACCCGCGCCGGTTGCATCCGCGCCCCAGCAGACAGTCTCGGTTGTGCCGTACGGCGTGTAGATCGTGCGGCAGCCATCCGGGAGCGGAATGGCATTAGTTGTGAGGATACTTTCCGCCTGTGCGGCGGTCAGTGCCGGGTTCTTCTGGGCCATCAGGGCGACAATGCCCGCCACATGCGGGGAGGCCATCGACGTGCCGCCCAGGAAGTAGTAGGACGTCTGGCCGCTGTTGAGCTGGTACGGCCCCACCACCCACGAACCGGGCGCGGCCACATCCAGGTCCTGGCCGGCTAGCTGGCGGCTGGAAAAGTCGGTGATGTAGAAGTGATCCGGGTTGGTCGGCTCGGTGACGTTCAGGGCGTACCACCAGGCGCGGTTGCCAGGGTACCACTCGCCGATCCAGCCGGAGGCCGCGACCGAGATCACCGGTTCGTACGCGCCGGGGTAGCCCATCCCCCCTGCGCCGCTATTGCCAGCGGAGGCGACGATGATCACGCCCTGGCTGACCGCATAGTCGATGGCGGCCTTCTCCATCGCGTCCAGCTCCGGCCCACCCAGGCTCATATTGATCACGACCGGGTAGTTGGCCAGCGGGCCGGCCTTGAGATCAGCCACATAGACAATGCCACGGGCCACCACCGACGACCAGCCGGAGCCGTTCTGGTTGAGCACCTTGACCGGGATGATCGTTGCCATCGGCGCGACGCCGTTGACCGGCGTGCCGCGCAGGCTGTAGCCGAGGATCGTGCTGGTCACATGCGTGCCGTGGCTGTTCTGGTCATGCTCCCACTTGTTGGGCTGGCTGGAGACGAAGCCGACCTCGCCCCCGCCGCCGCCGAAGGAGATCGCGTACTGAGTAGCGATGCGCTCCTGCGGGAAGTACTGGCGCCAGGAGTCCAGCAGGCCGGTATCCAGCACGGCCACGTAGACGCCCGCGCCATCATAGGCGACTTTGCGGTTGTCGAAGCCAAAGTCGGTCACGTTGATCGCGTCCAGGTCCCAGGTGCTAAGGCCATTTGCGAAGTCGGTGACGGCAACCGTGTCCACCGGGGCGCCCTGGCGCTCGGCGTCGGGGTTAGCAGCGGCCACGTAAGGCAGCGCGCGGATGGCCGGCAGGTTCTCTTCCTTGGCCTGCAGGGTCACGGCCCTGATCTCATAGACCACATCGCGGACACGACCGAACCTGCCCAGGTCGGTGAGCAGGTTAGCGGTTACCTCAGTGTTGAACAGCACGTTGACGCCGATCGTCCGCCCGGCGGAGACCGTCGCCAGCGGCAGGGCGGCCAGCAGCACCGCCAACACAACAGCAAACGTCATTATACGTTTCATCATGAATACTCCCTGGGCAACATAAGCCCGAACAAAGAAACAGAGGCCCGGCTCTACCGGCGCATCGCTAGCCGCTGAGATTATCCCTGCCGCGCCGATCGTGTCGGTGAGCCGCACACCATGAGGCACTGCCACGCGCCTTGAGGGCCACCATGAGGTCAAAAAAGTAGTGATGAGCGCGTGTGTCTCTATTATACGCGGCTTTTGCGTCAGGCAAATCATAGCAGTTATCTTACTGCCAGGAGCCAGCGCAGCGAAAACGAATCTGGTCGCCGGGCGGCTTTTGTGCTATCATAACAGCGTCACACGCTGCGGTTACGCTGCGGCGTGGGGTTGGCCGGAGTGGTGAAACAGGCAAACACAATCGACTCAAAATCGATCGCCCTTACCAGGCTTGTGGGTTCGAGTCCCACCTCCGGCATACAGCAGCCAGGTGCTTGGCGGCCTGGCTGCTTCTGTTTGGCGGCTGGCCCGCCCCCCTCACAGCCATCGCCACAGGAAGGGGACGAGCATCTCCCAGTCGGAAAGGCCGCCGTGAACGCTCAGCAGGTTTCGGGGCGGGGGTTCCAGCCGCGTCCCCAGACGCGGGATCAGGATCAGGTCGCCGATGCGGTGGGCGGTCTCGGCGTAAGGCGGCTCCGGGCCAAGCAACCCGGCCTGCAGCGCCGCCGCTGAATCCAGCCAGGTGACCCGTTCGCTGAAGTGTGTCCCCAGCGCGTCGATGACTGCCCCCCGCCGACCATCACGCACGAAGGCATAGGCCAGGCGCGCCTCCCCGCTCAGCCTGCCCCGCAGCGAATCGGCCAGCGGCGCGCCCGGCGGCGACTGGTAGATGTCGATCCAGTCCGGTGCGTTGTAGTGGCCGTGGTCGGCGGTGAGGATCACCAGCGTGCGGCCGTCGTGCAGGTGGTCATCGGCCAGGACGTCGGCCAGTTCGGCCAGCTCCCGCCGGATTGTATAGGCAGTTTCCGGCGAGTCTGCGCCGTAAGTATGGCTGACCGTGTCCACACCGGGCAGGTAGACGTTGACGTAGCAGCGCTGGCCACGCGTATCGGTCAGAAGCCGACGCAGGCGCAGCCACTCATCAAAATGAGCGGTGTGAACGTAGCAGCGGTCTTCTGGGACGCCGCGCTGGAGCATGGCCGTCAGGGCGCTACCAACGTACTCCGCCCGCACCAGGGCGTAAGTCGGCACGCCGTGGGCCGCCAGATGCTCGGCGAAGCCCCGCACCGGCAGGAACGTCAGCGGGTTGACCCCGAAATCGCGCACCAGGCTATCGCGGGGGAGCGTCCCCATGCACGGCCTGAAGAACAGCGGGATGGTCAGCATGTCCAGCCAGCGCAGGTAGACGGTGAAGCCGGTCAGGCCATGTGCCGCCGCGCTCACGCCCGTCCAGAAGGTAGTCAGGGCGGTGGCCGTCGTGCTGGGGACGACGGATGTCAGGGGAATGGGGCCACGCCCGCCGCTAAGCGCATCGACGCTGGCGGCGATGACCGGGTCGGCGGCCATGTAGCGGGCCAGCCAGCGGTAACCCAGCCCGTCAGTGATGATCACCACCACGCGGGCGATGCCCTCCGGGGCGCGCTCCCCCCAGACGGCGCCGTCCAGCGGACGACTGTGCGGCAGGGGCGCCCCGAGCATCCCGGCGACAGTGTGGATCAGGTTGAGGATCGACAGGCCGCCGTAGTGAGGGAAGACCAGTTCATCCGCCCAGGCGGCAGGGATGTCGATCAGGCGGTTGGCGCGGATGCGCGCTTCGATGGTGGCAGCCAGCGGGGACGGTTGGGCAATCATCGACTCCCGGCTTTCTGTGGTCGGGGCAGGCGGCGCGGTCGCTCAGCCTGCGGTGCGTCCCACATAGGTATCCAGCAATTCGCACAGGGTGGCGGTTCTACAGCAGCGCCAGCGGCGGGGTTCCACCGGCGGCGGGCAGACCCAGCACACGCGCGATCTGCTCCAGATGGTCGACATCATGCAGCGGTACCTGCATGGCCTGCTCCAGCAGGGTGTATTCCCCGACCTCCGGATGCACGCCCACGCGCTGCCAGTCGGCTTCATTGCGAGCCTTGAGCCAGTCCAGGAAGGCCGCCCGCCGGGCCGCGTAAGCCTCAAAGGCCGCACGCAGGTCTTCCTGGCTGTAGCGGCGCTCGATCGCCATCCGTTCGTGGTCGAACGGTTCCAGCACCGGACGATCCTCCTCGACGATGCGCCGCGCCCGCATGAAGAAGATTTCCTCAAAATCGCGCAGATGGCAGACGATCTCCACCACATTCCAGCCATCATCACCATCGCGGGCGGCCAGAGCGCGCTCCTGAGTGACGCCGTTGAGCAGGGCACTGAGCAGGGCGGGGGTTTTCTTCATGCCGCGGATGAAACGTCCGGGGGTCAGCATCGACATATGGGAAGCTACTCCTCTGGGAATGAATAACGCCGGTACACGCGCTGGCGTTGCCAGTACATGCAGCACTCAGGCACGGGTCGGATGCAGGCGGTCGGTGGGCTTCAGGTGATGGTGGCGGACCAGCACCTGCCAGACGCGCAGCGCCGCTTCCAGCTGGATACGCAGGTCCATCTTGCTGCGGCCCAGCCGCCGCTCGGCAAAGTGGATCGGCACCTCGTAGATGGTGAAGCCCAGCCGCTCGATGATATAGGCCATTTCCGCCTGGAAAATGTAGCCGTTGGAGCGCACCCAGTGGAAATCGATCGCCTCCAGCACACGGCGGTTGAACACGCGGTAGCCGCCCGTGGCATCGTGGACACGGGTACGCAGGATCAGGTGGATGTAAACCCGGTTGGCCCACCAGCTCAACAGCTTGCGGTGCCAGCCCCAGGCGGTATCCAGCGTGCCGCCTGGCACATAGCGTGAGCCAACCACAACATCGTGCCCCGGCTCCAGAGCGCGGGCGATCATCTCCGGCAGTTTTTCCGGCGGGTGGGAAAAATCGCAGTCCAGCTGAGCGATCAGGTCGGCGCCAGCGGCTAGCGCCCTGGCGAAACCATCCTGGTAGGCGCGGCCCAGCCCTTCCTTGCGTGGGCGGTGAACCGGATGGACGCGGCCCGGATACTCCACCGCCAGCGCGTCGGCGATGGCACCTGTGCCATCGGGCGAGCTATCGTCCAGGATCATGATCTCCAGCCCCTCAACCGGCAGGGCCAGCACCGCCCGGACCATGCGGGCCAGATTCTCCGCCTCGTTGTAGGTGGGGATCAACACCATCACTCTGGTCATGACCGACTCCTTACGCCCGGTCCCGCATTGCACGGGCAGTATAGCCGGGGCGACGCTGTCCGGCAAGGCGTCAGCCTGTCGTCAGCCTGTCAGAACGGTTTGCGCCTATAATAAAAACAGGTAGCGGTGGCACCGGGCAAGCGTTTGCCGCTGCCCCGGCGGATATGCTGCCTCCTGACCGGTGAGGGAAAAGGATTCAGTTCATGGATACATTCGGGTTGCTGACTGTCCTGGCGTTCTTCGTTCTCGTGCTGCTGGGCCTGTTGATCGCGGCGGTGCGCATCGTGCAGGAGTACGAGCGCGGTGTGATCTTCCGGCTGGGGCGTATTGCCGGTCCGCCGCGCGGGCCGGGCCTCTTCCTGATCATCCCGTTCATTGACCAGATGGTCAAGGTGGACCTGCGTATCGTCACGATGGATATCCCACCGCAGGACTGCATCACCAAGGACAACGTGACCGTGCGCGTCAACGCGGTGGTCTACTTCCGCGTGATCGACCCCGTACGCTCCGTGGTCAACATCCGCAACTTCACCCAGGCCACCGCTCAGATCGCTCAGACCAGCCTGCGCAGCGTGGTCGGCCAGCGCGAACTGGACGAACTGTTGGCCAACCGGGAAGAAGTCAACCATGACCTGCAGCAGATCATCGACGAGCAGACCGATCCCTGGGGAGTCAAGGTCAGCATCGTCGAGGTCAAGGACGTGGAGCTACCGGAAGTGATGAAGCGGGCGATGGCCCGCCAGGCTGAGGCCGAGCGCGAGAAACGGGCCAAGATCATCCACGCCGAGGGCGAATTCCAGGCTGCCCAGCAACTGCTGGAGGCCGCCCAGTTAATCGCGAAGGAGCCATCCGCGCTGCAGCTGCGCTACCTGCAAACCCTGACTGAGATCAGCGTGGAAAAGAACTCGACGATCATCTTCCCGCTGCCGATCGACCTGCTGTCGCCATTGCTGGATATTCTCAGGTCGCAGGCGGGCAAGTCCAGGCCGCCGTCGACCGGGCCGACCTCCCAGGCATAAGCGTAGCGGGAGCGTCAGGCAAGCATCAGCTGGCCGTTAAGCAGATGATCGGTTGATCGGGGGATAATAGTAGAACACAGAAGATAACAACGCCTCCGGTGAGCGCTCTGGCTGCGGGGTGCAACGCCCGGTGTGGAGCGCTCAACCGGCGAGGTGCACCATCGGGACACGGATCAGACGGTAAGCTAAATGAGTTACAAGGAGTGTGTTGCGATGCGTCGCCTGATGTTTCTCCTGATCGCCCTGTCCCTGGCCCTGCCCTGGGCCGCCTGGGGGCCAGAGGTCGGCACCGCTGCGGCGGATACTGGGCGGGAGTGGACAGCCGAATACTTCAACAACCGCTTCCTGGCCGGTACGGCAATCTTCGTCCGGCTGGACAGCGCCATCGCCTTTGACTGGGGCGGGGGCAGCCCGGTACCGGGGATCATCCCGGAAGACAACTTCTCCGTGCGCTGGACTGGCCCGCAGCAGTTCGCCGGGGGGACATACACCTTCGTCGCCACAGCGGATGATGGTGTGCGCGTCTATGTCAACGACCAGATCGTGATCAACGCCTGGTACGACCAGATGCAGACGACCCACACCGGCCAGATCACACTTGCGCCAGGCACCTACTGGGTGCGCGTCGAGTACTACGAGGCTGGCGACCAGGCGTCGATCTTCCTGACCTGGCGTCCTGCCAACGCGCAGACCGCACCCGGCGGCTGGGCAGCCGAATACTACAACAACACCAACCTGCAGCCGCCACAGGCTGGCGGTCGCCTGGAACGCACGATCGACTACAACTGGGGCGGCGGTTCGCCCATCCCCGGCGTGATCAA
The DNA here is from genome assembly GCA_013178165.1 of Anaerolineae bacterium. NCBI lineage: Bacteria > Bacillati > Chloroflexota > Anaerolineae > Anaerolineae bacterium. The sequence goes on along the minus strand of JABLXG010000023.1, from coordinate 143,094 downwards.
CCCGGACAACTTCAGCGCCCGCTGGTGGGGCTTCCCTGACCTGGAAGGCGGTCGCTACCGCTTTGTGGCCGGGGCCGACGATGGCGTACGTGTGTTTGTGGATGGGCAACTGGTCGTCGACGCCTGGGCTGCCGCACCCTACCGGGAAACCTCCGGCGTGATCGACCTGGCGGCGGGCGTGCATACTGTCAAGGTAGAGTACTTTGAGGCCGGCGACCAGGCCCGCATTGTGGTCTACTGGATCCGGGAAGGGGCCGGTACGATCACCGCGCCCAGTGCGGTGACAGCGATCATCAACACGCCGGTGCTGAACGTGCGGGCCGGGCCAGGTGTGGAGCATAACATCCTGACCCAGGTGCGCAGCGGCGAAACATACAGCGTCATCGGGCGCAATGCGGCGGGCACCTGGTACCAGATCAGCGCCAGCGGTTTCACCGGCTGGGTTAGCGGCTCTTACATCGCCCTGAGCGGTAACGCGGCGGCGCTGCCGGTCACCCAGGGCAGCAGCGCCCCTGCCAGCGTGAGCGGCGGCGTGCTCTTTGTCCAGTCCAACGCCAGCCTGCGCATCCGGCGCGGGCCAAGCACCAACACGGCCCGCATCGACGCCCTGAACATTGGCGAGCGGGCGCAGGTGATTGGCCGCACGACGGACTCCGGCTGGCTGCAAATCCGCAAGGATAACGGGACGACCGGCTGGGTTTCCGCGGCGTTTGTCACGCTGGTGGGCGATCTGCCGCTGACCAACGTCCCGATCACCGGCTGATCCCGGCAAGCTTCGCTGTCCAGCCAGCCCTGCGGCCAGGTCGGTCGCAGGGCTGGTTTTGCTACTGCCGGCGCCGGGTCAGCCCTGCCATTCCCTGGCTACCGCCATGAAGCGCCGCAGGATGTCCAGGTGCTGCTCCAGGCGGGTAAACCCCATCCCCATCGTGTTGACACAAACATGCGTCGCGCCCAGCGCCCGCCAACCGTCGATCTCGTTAGCCCAGTCCGCCTCCGGCGTCTGCCGGGCATTGATGCGGATGTCGATGCCAAAACTGGCCGGATCGCGTCCGGCAGCCTGCAGGTACTCGCGCAGCCGGGCGACCTGCTCGCGGCCCTGCGCCAGCGTTCGGGTATTGGAGATCCAGCCATCGCCCAGGCGAGCCATCCGCCGCAGGACGGCGTCGGCTTCGCCGCCGAACCAGATCGGGATCGGGCGCTGCACAGGCAGCGGGTTCAGTCCGGCGTCGCTGACGCGATGATCGCGCCCGGCAAAAGTGACCAGCGGCTCCGTCCACAGCCGACGCAGGAGCGCGACCTGCTCCTCGCTGCGGCGGCCCCGGGTGTGGAAGTCCTGGCCCAGCGCCTCGTACTCGACCGTATTCCAGCCGATGCCAATGCCCAGGCGCAACCGCCCGCCGGAAAGCACATCCAGCGCGGCGGCCTGCTTGGCCACCAGGGCCGTCTGGCGCTGCGGCAGGATCAGCACGCCGGTAGTGAATTCCAGGCGGGTGGTCAGGGCGGCCAGGTAAGCAAACAGGACAAACGGCTCATGGAAGGCGTCACGGTAGGTATACACGCCGCGCCACCCGCCGGGGCGCTCCGGATTGGCCCCCAGCACATGGTCGTAGGCCAGCAGGTAGTCATAACCGAGGCCCTCGGCGGTTTGCGCGTAGTCGCGGATGACGCCCGGATCCGTGCCGATCTCGGTCTGCGGGAAGACAACACCCAGTTTCACAGCTATTCCTCCCCTGATCAGGTAGGTACAGAATACGCCTGTCCTTCATTTTACTCGCGTTGATCGCCCCGTCACGCCTGCCGGTTGCGCCGGACAAGCCGGGCTACGCCTGTGCTGGCCTTCCGGTGAGCCGGTTTCGCCCTGATCAGGTTGCGGGACTGGCCGGGCTTGATTACACTGGCAGCATGACAGCCTACTCCAGGAATTGCAGGCAGGGGGTACGATGGCGCTTCCGTTTGAGCTGACCACTTTTCCCAGCGGTGCACTGGATATTATCCGCTACCTGGCCCGGCAGGATTCCTACGCGGCCTTTGACACTGAGATCATCGCCGCGCTGGGCCTCAGCGACCGCGCCTTTGGCAAGGCATTGCGCCGGCTGGTCACCCGCGAATACGTGGAGATGCAGTACGACGGCTCTTACGTGCTAACCCAGCTTGGCATCGAGGCAGCGGAAGCCATTGCCGCCCATGACGAAGAAGCTCTCCAGGAAGGCTTTGTAGAGGAGGGTGGGCTGGAGGAACTGGCGTCGCCTGACGAGGAGACTGCCCGTGTGGCCAGCTCGGCGGATACCTGGGAAGACACGGATGACAACCTGGCGGTCGATCTAGCGGCCATCGAGACAGTTGCCCGCCGTGCCCTGGTGATCGTGCCGTCGGCGCTGGCGGTTGGGCGGCCTGCCTTCCTGTTCGTGCGCGTCGATGAGCCAGCCGAACCGCTGCGCCACCCGCTGGATGTGGACGTGCTATTCCGGCTCAGCGGCGATCTGGACATCTTCCCCGACCAGAGCGATACCACCGCCCCGGCGGAAGGCCCCGCTGTGCCCGTACGCTTTGAGATCACGCCGCGCCGGGCCGGGAAGCTGCGCCTGACCATCGAGGCAGATCAGATCACGCGGCTGGATTTGCAGCCAGCAGGCCGGCTGCAATTGACGCTGACCGCCGTGGACGGGCCGCCGGCGGAGACCTTCCGCCTGCACACGTTTGATCTCACCCTGCAGCCGGGCCTGTGACGCCGGGCGGGTGTGGCTATCGCCAGAAGGCAGCCCGTCCCAGCCCCAGCGCGCCCAGACCCTGGTACCCCATGCAGACAATGGTGGCGTAGACGATCGCCTTCTGCCCGGCCACCTGAAGGAGCAGGCCCTGCGCCGAATCAAGCGCCGGGCCGTTGGTGAGCAGCCACAGGTACGCCCCCAGCAGGATGGCGAAGGTCAGGTAAGCGACTCCATAGCGGCGCGGATAGGCGGGGTGACGCAAGATCGCCACGCTGTAGAGGATCGCCGCTGCCGGGAAGGCACGGAAGGCCAGCAGCACACAGGCAATGTGCTGCTCCGGAAAGACATCCGCCGGAGTCCAGGCCACCCCTACGAACCCCGCCCCGGTCAGGATGCCCAGCACGGAACCGATCCCGCTCAGCGCCTGCAGGCCCGTCGATACCTGAAAGTCACGCAGAGTCGCCAGGAAGAACAGGATCAGGGATAGCCCGGCCACACTCAACGCGACGACAAACAGTGCCACCGAAAGCGTGTTGGGCACGCCGTTGTGGGCGTGTATCCGTCCCAGATCGCTGAAGAAGTTGGCGAAGAAAGCGTATCCCGGCGAGGCCGGGTCAACGTGCGTCCCGCCGGGGTAGGCCAGCATGGCCAGCGCCGTCAGGATCAGGAACTGGATCACCCCGAACAGGGTGAACCAGTAGACCCGCCGCCGCCAGCGGGACCGCCCGCTCGCTGCCGCCATAGTTTCATCTCCACTATGCCGGGCTACAGTTTCTTCTTGCCCGGTTCGTCGCTATCTTTCCGGGGCCGCCGGCCAAAGAGCATCCCGCCCATGGTGCCCAGCACGCTCGCCGTGGTTACGGACTCTTCGTCGCCCTTCTTCTCCCAGCGGTTGGCCCGCCGCTGGCCTTCCCATTCCTCGTAGCGGCTGGCTGCGTCGGCCAGCAGCGCCTCTAGGCCCAGCCCTTCGGCGTCCTCGCGCAGGCCGTCACGGATGGCGGTCAGGTTATCGATCAGGGCGGAAAGATGGCGGGCGGTGTTTTCCCGGTTGTACTGCAGCAGCGCCCATAGCGAGTCGGGGTGCTGGTAGCGCAGCAGGCTGGTCTGCAGGCCAAAGGCCGGGTTAGCCAGCCGGCGCAGATCGCTCCAGCCAGAGGAACGGATCAGGGTCTGGAAGAGGGCCAGGCTGAGCGCCGCCGGGAGGCCCTCCATCGCCGCGATCAGACCGTCATGCTCGTCGGGGTCCATGAAGTGCACGTCCGCGCCGACGATGCGGGCGACCTCAGCGGCCAGGTCGACAGCCTCCGCCGGGCAGTCAGCGGCAGGGGTCACGATGAACGTCCCGCCATCGAACAGATCGGCCCGCGCGGCTTCTACTTCGCTGTTGGCTTCGAAGAGCACGTCGGGGTTGAGGATGGGCGTCACGCCGACCAGATAGGCGGCTGCCTCGGCGTCGGCAGGCAGCGTCTCCGCAGCCCAGCGGATCGACGGGCGTTTGAGCGGGGAGAAGTCCAGGATGACTGTACCAGGGTTGAGCGCCGGGCCAACCGCCTGATACAGCTTTTCAACCCGGTAGTAATGCTCAGCCAGAATCACGATATGCGCTCCGGCCACCGCCTCGACCGGCCCGCGCGCGCTAGAGTCGATCGCGCCGGCGCTCCGGGCATGTTTGACGTTGTAATCGCGCTCGTCATGCCCGACGATGGTGAACGTGTGGCGGGCTTCCTTGCCCTGCATGTAGCGCTTCAGGGCCAGCCCAAAGGATGCGCCAGTGCGTTCCAGCCCCAGGATGGCGACTTTGACCTCAGCCATGCGTGTGTTCCTTCCCTCAGTGTCAGTCTGTTTTGCTTGCCTGTGTCAGGGCATACTCTACCGCAAAAATGCGCCCCCTGCCCGCCTGTTCAGGCCGCGACAGCCGCCTGTACCAGCCCGAACAGCCCCATGCCAGCGAACCGTCGTGCAGGGTCAGGTACCGTTTTTCCAGGTCTTGCGCCGTCAGATGCTCAATCAGCACAAGCGGTCATCGTTTTACCCTCCCCCAGCTGGCGCAACAGCTCAGCTATCCACAGCATACAGCGGCCCCGGGCAACTGGCGATTTAGAATGGCGCAGGGTACAGGATCAGTTGCGGTCGTCGGCGCGTTGCAGGGCCAGCAGCAGGCGTTCGATCTCGGTGCGCGGCGGGTCGGGGATGGCCTCCTGGTGACGGCGGGCCAGCTCGATGGCCCGGGCGCTGCTGCCCGCCTCAGCCAGCAGCCGGGCCGACCATTCCGGATGGCGGACGCTGATGGCGAATGGCCGCCGCCAGCCGTGTGGCTCGGCCTCCCCGCCCAGGCGGGTCAGCAGACCGGGAGCCAGCCGCCCGACCAGGACAACCAGCACGCGCTCCGGCAACCAGAAGGGGGCGATCGTCTTGCCAACATCATGCAGCAGCGCGGCAACCAGCAGATCGGGGTCGCTTTCCCCCGCGGCCTGCACCGCACGTAGCACGTTGAGGCTGTGCAGTTGCTCGCTGCGGCGCAGGCGGCGGAACAGGGCCAGCTGCGCCGGGGAAAGCACTGCCTCCGCCAGGGCCAGATCAACCGGCTGCGACCAGGAGAACAGGGCGCGCAGTCCCTGTTGCAGGCGCGTCCGGGCGGTCATGGCGACTCTCCCCGATCGGTCATGTTCACTCGTGTTGCTCCCGGCGCTGCGTCCTCCCGCGAAATCGCCGGGATTATACCACAGCGCCGGAGACCGGGAGGCCGCCCGCAGCACAGGCTTTTGCTCACTTGCTCACGCCCTATTCCCCCTCTTCAGGCGGCGCAGCCTGATTCCGACGTCTTTTGTCCACGCTGCTGCCGGGCGAAACATGCTATACTGGATATAGTTCGCCAGCATAGCAGTTCCTCCATTCCCCCGGTGCGAACGCGAGAGATGCAGTGTCCGGGTGGCGACCCTTTGCGCTGGCGTATCTGCCCTTATTCCGCCCTTCCATTCCCTCCCCTGTGTCGCCCCCGGCCAACCGAAAGGATTCGTCGATGCCTGAACCCGCCAAGCCTGGCTATTCGTGCGTCACGCCCGCGCGCGGCCCGCTCGCCGCGCCTGAGGCTACCGGCGCACCAACAGCCCAGGCCGTACCTGAGGAGAAGAACACCGTGCAAGCAAGAGTTGGCAAACCCGCACCTGATTTTGAAGCTACCGCCTATCAGGCGGGCGGCTTCAAGACCGTCAAGCTGTCCGACTACAAGGGACAGTGGATCATCCTCTGCTTTTACCCCGGCGATTTCACCTTTGTCTGACCGACCGAACTGTCGGCAGTTGCCGTCAAATACCCTGAACTGCAGGCTCTGGGCGTTCAGGTGCTTTCGGTCAGCACAGACAGCCACTTCACCCACAAGATCTGGCAGGAACAGGAACTGAGTAAGATGGTCGAGGGTGGCGTGCCCTGGCCGATGCTCTCCGATTCCGGTGGTCGGATCGGGACACTCTACGGCGTCTATGACGAGAACGCCGGCGTGGACATCCGCGGGCGTTTCCTGATCGACCCTGACTTCGTCATTCAGGCGATGGAAGTGATGACTCCGCCAGTGGGACGCAACGTCATGGAACTGATCCGCCAGGTGCAGGCCTACCAGCACAACCGCGCCACCGGTGAGGTCCTCCCGGCAGGCTGGCGCCCCGGCAAGACCACGCTCAAGCCCGGCCCGGCGCTGGTGGGCAAGGTATGGGAAGTCTGGGACCCGAAGAAAGAAATGGGCGAAGGCTAAGCGCCTGCTGACTTACGAACGCCATGCAGTGGGCGGGGAGCAGGACGCTTCCCGCCCGCTGCTGTAACTGTACAGGCCACTACCTGCCCAGGAAGATCGCGGCGATCCCCTGTGGACCGATCAGCGCCTGGGTGAGCTGGATCGTCGGCTCGCCGATGATCGCGCCCAGGATGTTCACCCCCGGCATGAGGAATGAGGCGAAGATCAGGCCGAACAGCAGCAACATCCCAAACTGATTCTGAAAGTTATCGTAGGCGTATTGCTGGCGGGGCGGGATGAACATCCCCAGGATGTAGCGCCCGTCCAGCGGCCCCAGCGGCACCAGGTTGAAAAAGAACAGCAGCACATTCCACCACACCAGGTCAAAAAGGACCCGGCCAAAACCGGGCAGTACACGGGCCAGGTTCGGGTCTCGTAGCGGGTCAAGCAGATCGGGCACGGTGAACGCGATCAGGCGGATGAAGAAGGCGGCGATCACGGCCACGATCAGGTTGCCAACCGGCCCGGCCAGCACGGCGATCCCGAAGCGCTGCTGGCGACTGAGGTTGACCGCCCAGCCCGCCCGGGGATAGCTCATCCGCCCCGGGCTGACCGGCGCCGTCCCCAGCACGCCGAAGCCCACCACCACGAACATCAACAGGCCCGGCCAGTAGATGTGCCTGCGCGGGTCGAGCGTCAGCTTGCCCTCATAGGCAGGGGTGTTATCGCCCATCAGGTAGCCCACGTAGTTGTGGCCGTACTCGTGCAGCGTCGTGCCGATCAATAGCGCGATCAGGCGGCTGATCAGCACGGCCAGGGTCAGTTCTGCAAACATACGGTCATCCTCCCCGCGTCTCAGGCCTGGCAAAAACCGGGCTGGCGGCGATTATACCATTTACCCTGCCCCGGCGCGGCGCTTGCCACCGGCCCGCCCAACGGGCATAATCCTCCTCAGCACTGGCGATCATCCGGACAGGCAACGATGGCCAAACCCACCCCCACCTATTACATCCTGCACGGGGAAGACCTCTTTACGCTGGAGGAGGAGGTCGCCGCCATGCGGGCACGCATGGGCGCCGACCCCGCCACCGCCGACCTCAATACGACCACCTTTGACGGCAAGACGGCCACGCTCGCCGATGTCCTCAACGCGGTATCGGCCCTGCCGTTCCTCAGCGACCGACGGCTGGCCATCGTCAATGGCTGGCTCTCCTACCTGGCGCAGACATCCGGCGGCAAGGCCACGCTGGAAGCGCTGGTGGCCCAGCTGCCCGGCCTGCCAGACTGGGCACGGCTGGTCTTTGTGGAGCGGGAGACGCTGAGCGAAAACCACCCGGTGCTCAGGCTGGCCCGTAGCGATCCGCGCGGCTATGTCAAAGCCTTCCGCCGTCCTGCCCTCAACGAAGTCGGCCCCTGGATCCAGGCCCGCGCCGCCCATTACGGCGTCAGCATCGAGGCGGAGGCGCGGGACGCGCTGGTCGCCCTGGTGCGCGGCGACCAGTTCAGCGCCGACCTGACCAAAGCCGACAACGAACTATTCAAGCTGGCGGCCTATGTGGGCGAAGGGGGCGTGATCACCCGCGATCATATCGCCGCGGTGACCGCCTATGTGCCGGAGGAAAGCGTCTTCCCGATGGTGGACGCGCTGGGCCGCCGCGACGGCCCGACGGCCACCCGGTTGTTGCTGCGCCTGCTCAAGGATACTGACGCGCTCAACCTGTTCAGCCTGATCATCCGCCAGTTCCGTCTGTTGCTACAGGCGCGGGAACACCTGGAATCCGGCGGTGGGCCCGGCCCGGCCCTGGCGCGGGCACTGCGCGTGCAGAATTTCGTCGCCGCCAAACTGGAAGAGCAAAGCCGCCGTTTTACACTGGACGGACTGGAGCAAACCTACCGCCACCTGCTCGACCTCGACCGGCGGATCAAGACCGGGCAGATCGCACCGGAACTGGCGCTGGCCATGCTGGTAGCGGGCCTGTGCGACTAACAAAAATAGCGCCGGAATGTATTCCGACGCTACACAGGTAACGTTGAAACCATCGAAGCCTGATCGCTCTACTTCTCCCCGGCCAGGCGCGGGTCAAGTGCATCGCGCAAGCCATCCCCCAGGAAGTTGAAGGCCAGTGTGGTCAGCGACAGGGCAAAGGCCGGGACGAGCAACAAATGCGTCCGGAAGCGGATGGCGCCTTCGTTGATCGCGTCGGTGATCAGCGCGCCCCAGCTTGGCGTTGGCGGGTTCACGCCCAGCCCCAGGAAGCTCAGGAAAGACTCGGTGAAGATATAGCCCGGAATCGCCATCGCTTCCGAGACGATCAGCGGCCCGATGATGTTCGGCAGCAGGTGGGTGAAGATGATCCGCCCATCCCGCGCCCCGATGGAACGCGCCGCTTCTACAAATTCCTTCTGTTTATAAGCCAGCACCTGCCCGCGGGCCAGCCGGGCCATGCCGATCCAGCTCAGGATGCCCAGGGCGATAAACAGGAAGAACAGCCCGCCCATCGCCTGGTCGATCTGCACCATAGTCTGACCCAACCCGCCGATCTCCCCCGCTCGCTCACGCACCCCGCGGAAGTAAACCTGCATGATAATGATCAGCGGCAGGGTGGGGATGCCGTACAGGAAGTCGACAAAGCGCATCATCAGGTTATCGACTCGCCCGCCGTAGTAGCCGGAGATCACGCCGTAGACGATGCCAATCATCAGCGACACCGACGAGCCGACCACGCCAACCAGCAGGGAAATGCGTGTACCGTAGATAGTACGGCTCAACAGGTCGCGCCCCAGCCGATCCGTCCCGAACAGGAAGCAGAACTGAATCGGGTCCGGCACGCCATCGCCATCCTTGTCGCCGTCCACCGCGCAGGAAAGCGGCGCGGCCAGGCTGGAGCCGCGATGCTGATGGGCGTAGTGATCCAGCCAGCCCCACTGCACCATCAGGTCAGCCGTCAGGGCGATGATCACCAGCCCACCAATGATCACCATGGCCGCGATCGCCGCCCGGTTGCGGAACAGGCGATACATGGAATCCTGAAAGAGCGAGCGCGATTTGTAGTGTAGCTCTTCGCCCAGTTGAACGGGCTTGGCCCTCTCCGCCACAGCCATAGCGTGTAGCTCCTTGTCCTGCCCGGACGACCGCAGTCCGCCCCGGGATCGATGTGGTGAGTGACGGGCGGGGTATTCCCGCCAGCAGGTCGCGGCCCGCGCCTAATCGAAGCGGATACGCGGATCTAGCCAGGTATACATCACATCCACCAGGATGTTACCGGCAACCAGAAAGACCGAATACACGATCGTCACGCCAACCAGCAGGTTGTAGTCACGGCTGGCGACGCTGCTGACGAACTCCCCGCCGATGCCGGGGATGTTGAAGATACGCTCGATGATGAACGACCCGGTCAGCACGGCAGCCAGCAGCGGCCCCAGGATGGTGGCAACCGGGATCAGGGCATTCTTAAGGGCATGGCCGTAGATTACCGTGCGCTCCTTGAGGCCCTTGGCGCGGGCCGTGCGGATGTAGTCCTCGCGCAACACCTGCAGCAGGCTGGCCCGCGTCAGCCGGGCGATACCAGCCATCATCCCCGTCCCCAGGGTGAACACCGGCAGGATAGCCAGGCTGACATACTCCCAGGAGAAGATCACCGCCGGGTTGCGAATCGTGCTGCGCCAGATGCCATTGACATCAGCAACCGGCAACCAGTTCAGCGATACGGCGAAGATGATGATCAGCAGCGGCCCCAGCACCAGGTTGGGGATGGAAGTGCCCAGCACAGCCAGGAAGGTAGCGCCGTAATCGACAATAGTGTTGTGGTATAGGGCGGCCAGCACCCCCAGCGGGATGCCCAGCGCAAAGCCCAGGATCACCGAAAAGACGCCCACCTGCATCGAGACAGGCAGGCCACGCCCGATGATCTCGCTGACCGGCTCGCCCAGCGATGAGCGCCCCAGCGATGGCCCGAAGTCCAGCCGGGCCAGGCTGGCCAGGTAACGGATAAACTGGGTCATCAGCGGCTGGTCCAGCCCATACTGGCGGTTGAGGCCATCGATCACTGCCTGCGGCACCCGTCGCCCTTCGCCAACCATGTCAAACGGCCCACCCGGCGTCGCCCGGATCACCGCAAAAGACACGAAGATGATCAGGAGCAGGACGGGCAGGGCCATGATGATGCGCCGGATCAGGAACTTGCCCATGCTCATGGCGCGTTACCCTCCTCTACTTATTCGACTGCTTTGACGTTATCCGCCGGCACCCAGCCATCCAGGATGCAGCTCACCTTGTAGTAAATCCTGCCGTCGGGACCCTGGGCAACATCCAGCACGGGGGCCTTCTGGCCGGGGAAGCACCCGCCGCCCATCACCCGGTTGTTGCGCTGGTCGGGTTCTGGCTGGTTGGTCTGAGCGATGGTGAACACGCCGGTCGCCACGATCTCCACCGTGTCACCGATGGCAAACTCTGCCTCAGTGTCCATCGGGATGGGGGTAGGGGTGGGGGTGGGGGTTGCCGTGCGCGGGATGATCCATTCCTGGTCGGAATTACAGGCCAGGGCCGCCAGGCTGAGCATACCAACGAACAGCAGGAGGGCCAGGAGCGTACGTCTATCCATCAGCCGTTGGTTCTCCCTTGGTTTTTCATCTCAAAAGCCTTCCGGAATCTCAGGCAAGGGCTACGCCCCCGCCTGATGCCTGCCTGACCTGTCCTGGCGCCAGCGTGTTGCCGTCCGCTTGACCTGCCGGATGCCGGAGAATCGCGAACCTGATCGCGGCGGCCCCGCCTCGATCAGGTTCGCTGCCGGTGATACGAGCCGGCCCGCGTCCCTGCGGGCGATCCGGCCGGCGTGCTCCACTGGCGCTACTGCCCGGCTGTTCCTTCAGCATCCGCCCCTGTCCAGCGGGTAGATGGATAGCCGGTTTGCCTACGGTACTGCTCAACCCACGCGGTAGCAGGCTACCCAGTGCTCCGGCAGGACCTCTACCAGCTGGGGGTCCTCGGTGTGGCAGACATCGACCGCCACCGGGCAGCGGGTGTTGAAGTTGCAGCCCTTGGGCGGGTTGATCGGCGTCGGCACGTCACCCTTGAGAATGATCCGCTTGCGCTGAGCCTCGACCTCTGGATCGGGCACCGGCACAGCGGAAAGCAGGGCCTGGGTATAGGGATGCAGCGGATTGGTGTACAGCTCTTCCGTCTCCGCGATTTCCACGATTCGCCCCAGGTACATCACGGCCACGCGGTCGCAGATGTGGCGCACCATGCTCAGGTCGTGGGCGATGAACAGGTAGGTCAACCCCAGGTCATGCTGCAGGTCTTCCAGCAGGTTAACCACCTGCGCCTGAATGGAAACGTCGAGGGCCGAGATCGGCTCGTCGCAGACGATAAACGACGGTTCCAGCGCCAGGGCGCGGGCGATGCCAATACGCTGCCGCTGCCCACCGGAAAATTCGTGCGGGTAGCGGTTGATGAAGTAGGGGTTCAGCCCCACCTTCTCCATCAGGTACTCGACCCGTTCCTGGCGTTCCTTGTTGCTGTTGCCCACATTGTGGACCTGCAGCGGCTCAGCGATGATCCGGCCAACGGTCATGCGCGGGTTGAGGGAGGCGTAGGGGTCCTGGAAGATCATCTGCATGCGGCGGCGCATCCTGCGCAGGTCTTCGCCCTTGAGCTGCTCCAGCTTGATACCCTCAAACTCGACCGTCCCGGCGGTCGGGCGGTAGAGCTGCAGGATGGTCCGGCCCGCGGTGCTCTTGCCGCAACCGGATTCACCTACCAGGCCAAGCGTCTCCCCTTTGTAAATGTGGAAGCTGATATCATCCACGGCCATGACATCGCCGACATGGCGCTGGATGACAATGCCGGAAGTGATGGGGAAGTATTTCTTCAGCCCCTCAACCCGGACGAGGATTTCTTTCTTCTTCGCGGCGCTGGCGCCGTCCCCTTTAGTGGCAGTTACAGCGGCAGTAGCGGTCATCGAGTTGGTTCTCCCTCACGCACATCGACCCAGCAGGCCACCGTATGGCCCGGGAAGGCGTCCTTGGCCGGTTCCAGCGACGGATTTTCCTGCAAGCACCTCTCCACCCGGTAGATGCAGCGCGGGGCGAAGGGGCAGCCTTTCGGCTCGACGCGCAGATCGGGCGGGGCGCCTTCGATGGAGAAGAGCTTGCCGCCCTTGCGGTCCAGGCGCGGCAGCGACCCCAGCAGGCCGAGGGTATAGGGGTGGCGGGTATCCTTGAAAATCTCGCGGTTGGGACCGCGCTCCACGATATAGCCGGCGTACATCACCTGCACGGTATCGGCCAGGCCGGCCACCACGCCCAGGTCATGGGTGATCCAGATCATGGCCATGCCGATCTTGTCCCGTAGACGGCGGACCAGATCCAGAATCTGGGCCTGAATGGTCACGTCGAGGGCGGTGGTCGGTTCGTCAGCGATCAGGAGCTGGGGGTTGCAGGAAAGCGCCATGGCGATCATCGCCCGCTGGCGCATACCGCCGGAGAACTGGTGCGGGTAATCGTCCAGCCGTTTGGCGGCGCTGGGGATGCCCACCATAGCCAGCAGTTCGGCTGCGCGTTCGCGGGCCTGCTGATTGTCCATCCCCAGGTGTAGCTTCAGCGCCTCAGTGATCTGATAGCCGATGGTCAGCACCGGGTTGAGGGATGTCATCGGGTCCTGGAAGACCATGGCGATCTCCGACCCGCGCAGCAGGCGCATTTCTTCCGAAGACAGCTTCATCAGGTCCCGCCCGCGGAAGATCACGGCGTCAGCCTTGACCTCTCCCGGCGGCTGGGGAATCAGCCCCATGATTGAGAGCGCATGAACGCTCTTGCCGCAGCCGCTTTCTCCCACAACGCCCAGGGTTTCGCCCTCATTCAGCGTGTAGGAGATGCCGTTTACAGCGTGGACCGTCCCCTCCTGAGTATGGAATTTGGTTTTGAGGTTCTTGACCTCCATTAGAATGGTCAAGTGCGGCTCTCCTTATATCCATAAGTGCGATACTCCGGCGTTGACCGGGTATTTTAATTGAAAGACAAAAAATCTGCCAAGTCTTTGCTTAGCAGTTTTTGACCCTCTGGGCTGGCCACCGGGCACAGGCCCCCTGCCCGGTGCATCGGGAGATGTGGCAACAGGGTTGTGCTGATCCCCGTGGCAGCAACATGTATAGTATCCACCCCGGCGCAAATTGCCAAGCTTTACCTGACAAATTTCTGTGAAAAATAGCCGATTTGCTCTGATCCATATCACAAGCGCGGCCTGCATTGCCAGAGCAAACCATCAGAATCGTTTTGTAGCCTTTGACCGGCAGAGCAACAGGATTCCCTGCACTGGACAATCGCCCTCCGACCGGCTAACATCAGGGACTGCTGAAGTCCTGAGACGGAGCGACTCATGAACCTGGCATCCAGACGCGTCCTGGTCACCGGCGCGGGCGGGTTTGTCGGCAGCCATCTGGTGGAACGGCTGCTGGACGCCGGGGCCGAAGTGCGCTGTTTTATCCGTTACAACTCCGAGAACCGCTACGGCATGTTGCAGGACCTGCCCGCCGAGCGGCTGGCAGCGCTGGAGATCATCGCTGGCGACCTGCGCGACGCGGAAGCCGTCCGCCAGGCCGCCGAGGGCGTGGACGCCATCTTTCACCTTGGCGCCCTGATCGCCATCCCCTACTCCTACCTCCACCCGCGCGAGGTGATCGAGACCAATGTGCTGGGCACGCTCAACGTGCTGGTCGCCGCCCGCGACCTGGGCGTAGGCCGTGTCGTCCATACCTCTACCAGCGAGGTCTACGGCACGGCGCAGTACGTCCCGATCGACGAGAAGCACCCGCTGCAGGGGCAGTCGCCCTATTCCGCCAGCAAGATCGCCGCTGACAAAATCGTGGAGAGCTTCCATGCTTCCTTTGATCTGCCCGTTGTGACCATCCGCCCGTTCAACATCTTCGGGCCGCGCCAGTCAGCGCGGGCGGTTATCCCCACCATCATCACCCAGGCGCTCACGGCGGACGCGGTGCGGCTTGGTGCGGTCAGCCCCACCCGCGACTTCACTTTCGTGCGCGATACCGCCGGCGCTTACCTCTGCGCCGTGGAGAACGACGCGGCGATCGGCGGCGTGTTCAACATCGGCAGCGGCTTTGAGATCAGTATCGGCGACCTGGCCCGCACGATCATCCGCCTGGTGGGCCGCGATGTCCCCCTGATCACCGATGAGGAGGAACGCCTGCGCCCCGACCGGAGCGAGGTGCGCCGCCTGTGGGCCGACAGCACGCTGGCCCGCGAGGTGCTTGGCTGGACGCCGGGCACACCCTTTGAGGATGGGCTGCGGGCAACCATCGCCTGGATCGCCGGCCATCTGGATCGCTACAAACCGGGGTATACCATCTGATGAAGGCTGTGATTCTGGCCGGGGGCAAAGGCACCCGGCTCGCCCCCTATACCACTGTTTTCCCCAAACCGCTGGTCCCGCTGGGCCACCGCCCGATTCTGGATATCATTGTGCGCCAGCTCGCTTACTATGGCTTCACCGATATCGTGTTGACCGTTGGCTACCTGGCCGAGTTGATCCAGGCCTATTTCCAGACGGCTAACGAGGGTCTACCTGGTGTCCACCTGACCTATGTCAAAGAGCGCGAGCCGCTTGGTACCGCGGGGTCGCTTGGCCTGGTCGAGGGATTGGAGGAGACCTTCCTGGTGATGAACGGCGACGTACTGACCTCGCTCAACTACGCAGACATGGTCGCCTTCCACCGGGCCAATGGCAACGCTCTGACCATCGGCATCTACGACAAGGCCATCCCGATCGACCTGGGCGTGATCGAGCTGGACTCCGCCGGGAATGTGATCGGCTACCTGGAAAAGCCGGTCAAGCACTACCCGATCAGCATGGGCATTTATGTCTATGAGCCAGCGGTCCTGCGCTACATCATCCGCGGGGAGCACCTGGACTTCCCGGAGCTGGTGGCCCGTCTGCTGGCCGCCGGGGAACGGGTGATGGGCTACACCTGCACAGAATACTGGCTGGACATCGGCAACCCCGGTGATTACCAGCGCGCTCAGGAGCAGTTCGAGCGCATGCCGGAGAAGTTCCTGCCCGGCGGCTAGGGGCGCTGGCAGCAACATGCGCGGGGAAGAGAACGCTGGGGTCGCTGTGGCCCGGGAATGATACCTTGATGACCGATCGTCACATCCTGCGCTTCGGGCTGATCGGCTGCGGGCGTGTTGCGCCGCGTCATGCGGCGTCGATCGTTGCCCTGCCGGAGGCTGCACTGGTGGCTGTGGCCGACGTGATCGAATCGCGCGCCCGGCACTTTGTCACCCAGTACGGCGCGGAGGCGCACTACACGGATTATCGCGCCCTGCTGGACCGCCCGGATATCGATATTGTCAGCATCTGCACGCCCTCCGGGCTGCACGCCCCGATGGCGTTGGAGGCGCTGGCCGCTGGCAAGCATGTCATCGTGGAAAAGCCGATCGCGCTCAACACCGCCGACGCCGACCGCATGATCGCCGCTGCCCGCGCCGCCAACCGCAAACTGTGCGTCATCCTGCAGAATCGCTACAACCCGCCCATGCAGGAAGCTTACCACGCCATCCGCGCTGGCAAGCTGGGCCGCCTGTACCTGGGCAGTGCCACGGTGCGCTGGTACCGCCCGCAGGAATACTACGATGACGACTGGCATGGCACCTGGGCAATGGACGGCGGCGCGTTGATGAACCAGTCCATCCATCATGTTGATGCCCTGACCTGGCTGATGGGCCTGCCGGTGGAGAGCGTGTTTGCCTACACGGCCACCCTGGCTCACCGCATGGAGGCGGAGGACGTGGGCGTGGCGGTGCTGCGCTTTGCCAGTGGCGCCCTGGCGACGATCGAAGGCTCCACGCTGACCTACCCCCAGAATCTGGAAGGCTCGGTGGCGATCTTCGGCGAACATGGCTCGATCAAGGTTGGCGGCACAGCGCTCAACCGCCGCACCATCTGGAAGCTGGCGGGCGAACTGGAGCACGAACGCGAGATTCTCACCCGCGAGCAACTCGACCCGCCGTCCGTCTACGGCACCAGTCACCAGATCGTGATCGCCAAAATGATCGAAGCCGTGCTGGAAGACCGCGAACCAGAAACCAACGGCACGGAAGCGCGCAAGTCGCTGGCCCTGATTGAGGCCATCTACGAATCAGCGCGGACAGGGCTGCCAGTAAAGTGCGAGGCGAGCTGATGAAGATCCTGATCGTCGCCCCGCTGCACTACCCCGGTGAGCTGGCCAGGGTCCGCGCCGCAACCCCGCCCGGCGAGCCGCCGCCGCTCTTCCCGCCCAACATGGCCCAGTTCTTCTGGGTAAAAGCGCTGCGCCGGCTGGGGCACGAGGTCCACGCCTTCTACCGCACGGAAAGCGCCATGCCCGCCCTGGGGCGGCTGAGCCAGACCCGGCTGGTGCGCGGCGTCTCCCAGCGTACGCCGCAACTCAACCCCGATTACCGTCTGCGCAACCGGCGGCTGCTTGCTGCCGCCCGTGCCCTCCAGCCGGAGATGATCCTGATCACCGGCGATAACGAGGAGATCTACCCGGCGACGCTGGCGCAGATCAAAGCGGAAACCGGCGCGACCCTGGTGCTGGCCTGCGGCACCTCGCCGATCGTTTTCAGCCATGCTAATGAGCGCGCTGCCGCCCCGCTGATCGACCTGGTGACAGCAGTCGATTACTACCACGGCATCCAGTGGCTGGAGCTGGGGGCGCGGCAGATGATCTGCCTGCCCAATACCGCCTGTGACCCCGATTTTCACCGCCCGTTTGAGCTAACCGCCGATGAGCGCGCGGCATGGGGTTGCGACGTGGGCTTTGTGGGGACTCTCATGCCGCCCAACCTGTACAGCCGCCGGGTGCGCGGGCTGGAGGCGCTGCGCAGCTTCGACCTGGCGCTGTGGAGTGTGCACCCCGTGCCGGAAAACCTGCGGCCTTACCTGCGCGGGCGGGCGCTGGGGGAGCAGATGCTACGCATCCTCAGCGCGGCCAGGATTGCCTTCAACACGCACGGCGACTTTGTGTACTACGGCGGCAACATGCGCCTGTTCGAACTGGCAGCCATCGGCGTATTGCAGATCGTGGACGACCTGCCAGGCGTGCGGGAGTGGTTCACGCCGGGGGAAAACATCATCACCTACAGCGACGAGGCCGATCTGCGCGACAAGGTGGCCTACTACCTGGCCCACCCGGAGGAGCGGGCGCGGATCGCGGCCAACGCGCGGGCGCATGTCACCGCGCACCACACCTACGATCAACGCATGGCTCGCCTGATGACTGAGGTAGCCCGCCTGCGCGGGTGAAACGGCTGGCCAGGGACTGTTGTCTTGGGCTTTTTGCTTTGGCTGATGCTTGACTGCTGTTCATTTGACGATAAGGAGCCTTTACCATGTCTGATATTCGCCTGCAACGCCTTGCCGATCTGCTGGTCAACTATTCAACGGAGATCAGGCCCGGCGAGTGGGTCGGCATCCTGGGCGATGTGGTTGCCTTGCCCGCCCTGCGCGAGGTCTACCGCGCCGTGCTCCGCGCCGGCGGCAACCCTACCGTCTTTCTGACCGACGAGACCATGGCCCGCACCTTCCTGCGCGAGGCCAGCGACGACCAGCTCACCTGGCTGGACCCCTCCCAGACGCTCTACTACGAGCAGGCCGATGCCTACATCCGCGTGGGCAGCAGCCAGAACACCCGCGCCATGACCGGCATTCCTGCTACCCGTATGCAGAAGTGGGGGGCCGCCCGCCGTCCCTGGCTGGATACACGCCTGCGCCGCGCTGCTGAAGGCAAGATGAAGTGGGTCGGAGCCTGGTATCCCAACGAAGCCAGCGCTCAGGAAGCCAACATGAGCCTGGAGGAATATGAGGACTTTGTCTACGGGGCAACCTTCTGCGACCGTCCCGACCCCATCGGCGAGTGGCGCCGGATCAGCGCCATGCAGGAAGCCAAAGTAGCCTGGTTGACCGGCAAGCAGCAGGTCGTCTGCAAAGGCCCCAACGTTGACCTGACTCTCTCCATCGCTGGGCGCACCTTCATCAACAGCGACGGCCACCACAACATGCCCTGCGGCGAGATCTTCACCGGCCCGGTGGAAGAGTCGGTCAATGGCTGGGTGCGCTTCTCCTACCCGTCAATCGTCAGTGGGCGGGCTGTCTCCGGCATCGAACTGCGCTTCGAGGATGGCCGGGTGGTGGAAGCCAGCGCCAAAGAGAACGAAGACCTGCTCTTTGCTCAGCTCGATGCTGACGCCGGTTCGCGCTACCTGGGCGAGTTCGCCATCGGCACCAACTTCGGCATCCAGCGCTTCACCGGCAACATCCTCTTTGACGAGAAGATCGGCGGCACGATCCACATGGCGATCGGCACCGGCTACCCGGAAACCGGCAGCAAGAACCGCAGCAGCGTCCACTGGGACATGATCTGCGATATGCGCACCGATAGCGAAATCTGGGTCGACGGGGAACTGTTCTACCGCAACGGGCAGTTCATGGTCGACTAGGCGGCAGGGTCAGGCAGGCAGAGGCCGCTGGAGCGGGCCGCCGCAGCGCGTACAATTCGCTACAATCTGCGCCAACGCCGCCTGACCCGGTTCCGTCGTATGCCTGAGGATTCCGATTCCACCCGCCGCAAACGGCCCAGCCCCGCCCCGATCCCCTCTCCATCGGCGCCTGATGGACGGATCGCGGTGAGGCCGTTGCGTCGCCTGCTGGCCTTCGCCGCCCCGGCCTGGCGGCAGATCGCGCTCTCCACCCTGCTCGGTTTCCTGACGGTCAGCAGCAGCATCGGCCTGCTGGCAACCTCCGCCTGGATCATCAGCCAGGCGGCGCTGCGGCCCTCGATCGCTGCGATCCAGGTAGCAGTGGTGGGCGTGCGCTTCTTCGGGATCACCCGCGCCGTCTTCCGTTACCTGGAGCGGCTGGCCAGCCATAGTGCCACATTCCGTCTGCTGGCCCGCCTGCGCGTCTGGTTTTACGCTGCGCTGGAGCCGCTGGCTCCCGCCCGGTTGCAGGCCTACCGTTCCGGCGACCTGCTCAGTCGCATCATCGCCGACGTGGACGCGCTGGAGGATTTCTATGTGCGCGTTCTGGCTCCGCCGCTGGTGGCCGGGTGTGTGGTCGTGTTCCTGCTCGCCTTCCTGAGCGCCTACGCTACTGCGCTGGCCCCGATCGCCCTGGCCGGGATGCTGGCGCTGGGCGTCGGCGTCCCGCTGTTGACCCGTCACCTGGGGCATGGGCCGGGCCGGGCAGCGGTAGAGGGGAGGGCGGCGCTCAGCGCGGCGCTGGTCGATGGCGTGCAGGGCCTGCCTGATCTTTTGGCCTGTGGCGCAGAAACGGAAGAGCAACGGCGCATCGAAGCGCTCAGCGCCGATCTGATCGCCCGCCAGCGGCAACTGGCCCACATCGACGGCCTGGGGAACGTACTGGGTGTGCTGATCGTCAGCCTGACCATGATCGGCGTGCTGGCCGCCGCCATCCCCCGCGTGGCGGGCGTCCACCTGGCGACGCTGGCTCTGGCGACCGTCGCGGCCTTCGAAGCCATCATCCCCCTGCCGCTGGCCTTCCAGCATCTGGAGGGTAGCCTGGCCGCGGCGGAACGGCTGATCGCGATCGTCGAGGGGGTAGCGCCCGCCGTCAGCGATCCGCCTGACCCGTCCCCTCCCCCGGCACGCTACGACCTGGTGGTGGAAGAACTGTCGTTCACCTACCCGGCGGAGACAGATGCCGGGCCGGGCGTCCCGGCGTTACAGGAGGTCTCGTTCACCATCCGGGAAGGCGAGGCGGTCGCCATTGTCGGGCCGTCCGGTGCAGGCAAATCGACGCTGGTCAACCTGTTGTTGCGCTTCTGGGACTACCAACGCGGGCGTATCCTGCTGGGCGGGCAGGAGCTACGCACCTGCCGCGCCGATGACATCCGCGCCCGGATCGGGGTGGTGACCCAGCATACCCACCTGTTCAACACCACCCTGCGCGAGAACCTGCTGATCGCCCGTCCGGAGGCAACTGACGCGCAGATCGCCGCGGCGATCCACAAGGCCCAACTGGCTGACTTCATCGCCGGCCTGCCACAGGGCTACGACACGCCGGTTGGGGAGCAAGGACTGGCCCTCAGCGGCGGGGAACGCCAGCGGGTGGCCATCGCCCGCGTCCTGCTCAAGGACGCACCGCTGCTGATCCTGGACGAAGCCACCGCCAGTCTGGACGCGATCACCGAGGCGGCGATCATGGATGCAATATGGGCGCTGGCGGCAGGCCGTACAACGCTGATCATCACCCACCGGCTGGCCGGCCTGGAACGCGCCGATCGCATCCTGGTGCTGGCGGAAGGACGCATCGTGGAACGCGGGACGCAGGCCGAACTGCTGGCCCGTGACGGCCTCTACCGCCGCCTGCACGCCTTGCAGGGACGTCTGCTGGCCGCGGAGGAGTAAGACGCGCCGGTGAACGCAAAACCGGGAAAGAAGGGGGTATTGAGTCTGCGGCGGGAATATCGAGGGTGTTGCGGGGACTGCTGGCTCAGGAAGGGTTGCGGGTGAGCTGGAGTACGGTGTATCGCATCCTCAAGCGACATCTGGCGTTGCGCAAACACTACCGCCAACCGAAGGGAGGAGCCAGTGCAGCAGGCCAGTGGGCCGCGCCAGGTGGTGCAGGTTGATACGCTTGACCTGGGGGAGGTCTATGCTTACACGGCGATTGACACCTTCACCCGTGAGGCAGCGGTGGTGATCCGGCCCACCCGGCAGGCGACTGAAGGCCGTGCCGCCCTGGTTATGCTGATGCAACATTTTGGATGGGTACAGGTGCTACAGACCGATGGTGGCTCAGAGTTCAAAGCGAAATGTGCTGAGAGTATTACGCACTTCGCCACTCGCCACCGGATCGGACTCCCTTACAAAAAGAATGAACAACCTTCATTGAAGCCTTCAACGGCACGCTGCGCCGTGAGGAGTTTGGTCGTGAACATTTCCGGGCCGGCCAGCTGGCGGAAGCCCAGCAGGCCGCTGATTCCTTCCTGGACTACTATCACCATCGCCGCCCCCACCTTGCCCTGGCTATGAAGACGCCTGCTCAGTTCACGGAGTCGCATTTGCGCTGAAACGATTGCGAAGACCGCAGTATTCTCAATAGAAATGCGACTCCGTGATAAAGTTGTTGTGGTTGCGAGACAACCAACCCAATCACAGGAGCCGCACGATGGACACTATAACACAGATTCAGGTGGCATGGGAATTGAAGAAGCCGGGCATAGGGCGGATGAGATTGCTGAGCAGCTGGGGAAGCATCGGGCGACGATCTATCGCTGGCTCAAAGGCATTCGGATGCGGGGCATTCGGGGCTATGTGGCCTATTTCAAGCAGGCGAAGAAAGGACGCCGAGTGCGCAAGACGCCGGGCTATGTGGTGCAGCGGGTATTGAGTATCCGGCGGGAGTATCGCGACTGCTGCGGGGAGAAGGTCGTGTACGTGCTGGCGCAGGAAGGCATTGACCTCAGCCGCAGCACGGTCTATCGCATTCTCAAGCGCCATCTGGTCTTACGCAAGCATCACCGCCAGCCCGAGGGTGCGCCGGTGCAGCGTGCCACCGGACCGCGCCAGGTGGTGCAGGTCGATACCGTCAACCTGGGGGAGGTGTACGCCTACACGGCGATTGACACCTTCACCCGCGAAGCGGCGATTGTCATGCGCCCCTCCTTACAGGCCGCCGATGGCCGGGTTGCCCTGGAGCAGTTGATGGCGGTATTCGGGCGCGTGTCCCTCCTGCAAACCGATGGCGGGTCAGAATTCAAAGCCGAGTGCGCTGAGGGCATGCATCGCTGGGCGGATCAGCATCGTATCGCGCGGGCTTACAAGAAGAACGAACAGGCTTTCATTGAAGCCTTCAACGGCACGCTGCGCCGTGAGGAGTTTGGCGCCCTCAAGTTCCGGGGCGATGAATTGGAGCTGGCCCAGCAGTACGCCGATGCTTTTCTCGACTACTATCACCACCGGCGCCCGCATCTCTCACTCGACATGCTCACGCCCGCTCGTTTCGCTGAGTCGCATTTGCCTTGAGAGAATGCGAAGACTGGTCAGAACACGATGGGAACGGTACACTAAACGACTGCTTTGTACCCCGCCGGAGCCTGCCCGTAGCAGTCCCGGCGCCGAAATACCGCCGTCGGCTGGCGCCAGCCATCCGGCGGCCTGTGGAGGGAACGGTTTTATGTCACTACGCAAACGAACCCGCGATGGCAGCTGGCAGTGGCTGCTCGTCGGGGCGGTGCTGGGCCTGGCGTTTTCCGCCGTGATCTGCCTGGGAGCCTATGCTACCGGCCTGATCAGCTTCACTGTTGGCGGTCCTGGCACAGGCGGGGCGGAGGAACTCCCCCTGCCGACGGTGCTGGTCAGCGAGGTAGCTGAACTGCCCAGCGCCACCCCAACCCGTGAGCCGCAGGTCATCATCGTCACAGCCACCCCCGCCGGGATGACCGTGATCCAGCCCACGCCGACCCCGCTGGACACGGCCCCGGAGGCCACCGCAACGCCCACCGAAGAACCAGCAGCGGCGGCGATTGCCGCGGTAGGCACGCCGCTGATGACGCCTACCGCCACCCCACCGGAGGGTATCAATCCCATCCTGGCCAACAACCGCACGGAAACCGTCCTGATCAGCGGCGGCGACTTCCAGATGGGCACTAACCTCACTGAGGTTGCCGCAGCGGTCTCTGAATGCGTCAACGTCTACAAAGGCGCCTGCGATCCATCCTTTGCCGAGGATTCCTTCCCGCCCCACCGGGTGATTGTGGACAGCTTCCAGATGGAAAAGACCGAGGTCACGCTGGGGCAGTACGTGGCCTTCCTCAACACCCTGGGGCCGGGCAGCCATCGCAATGGTTGCGCGGGCCAGCCATGCGCCGCCACCCGCACCGAATCGGAAAGCAGCAACATCATCTTTGACGGCGAGCTGTATTCTACCCCCGATATGCTGGTCAGCCTGCCGGCGACACACGTGACCTGGTACGGGGCCAAAGCCTACTGCGAGGCAATCGGGCGGCGGCTGCCAACCGAGGCGGAATGGGAGCGCGCCGCGCGCGGCTCCGATTCGCGCGTCTATCCCTGGGGCAACCAGTGGTCACCGGAACTGGCCAACACCAACCGCCGCGACAACACCGGCCAGCGCACTTCCAGCGGGCCGGTGCCGGTGGGGAGCTTCCCCAGCGGGGCCAGCCCTTACGGCGTGCTGGATATGGCCGGCAACGTGGCGGAGTGGGTCAGCGACTGGTACCAGGCTAACTATTACAGCCAGCCGGAAGCCAGCGGCCTGAACCCGCAGGGGCCGGTCAGCGGCACGACCAAGGTCGTGCGCGGCGGTTCGTGGGATACCGTGCCGTTCTTCGCCCGCACGCCGCACCGTCAGGAATACGACCCGCTGACCCAGGCGCTCTTCATCGGTTTCCGCTGCGTCAGCGATGAGACGCCCATCCCGGCGGGTGGGATGGGCGGCGCAGGGCTGATCCCCTCGCCGACAGGCGTGATCCCGCCCACCCGCGACCCGAATATCACGCCTTCGCCGCTGCCCAGCTTGCCACCCGGCGGCTAAAGCGCCCGGTGCAGTGATCGATGGCACGGCCCTGTCTTCTTCAGGAGGAGCAGGGCCGTGCCGCTGCCTTCTCCCCTCCCTGGCCGAACCGGTAAGATGAACAGCCCGGCGCATTTTGCCCTATAATGGAGAAAACGCACCACCGGTAAGCCAGGAGACAACGCGATGGTGATTTTTGATGAGCAACTCGCGATTGGCTGGACTACCTGGGGACCCGTCGGGCGCGTGTATGTGGCGGCAGGGCCCAAGGGCGTCGCCGCGGTGACCATGGGACCATTCGACGAATCAGAAGCCGCCACCCTGGTCTGGGGCATGTTCCACATCCCGACCCTGATCGACGAGCGGGCCACGTCCGATGCCATCCGCCAGCTGGATGAATACTTCGCCGGCCTGCGCTGGACGTTCGACCTGCCGCTGGACCTGCGCACCGACACCCCCTTTCAGCGCATGGTGCTGCAGTACGTGCAGCGCATCCCTGCCGGGCAGACCATGACCTACAGTCAGGTCGCCGGGGCGCTGGGTGACCCGGAGCGGGCTATCGCTGTCGGGCAGGCCCTGGCCGTCAATCCCCTGCCGATCCTGATCCCGTGCCACCGGGTGATCGGCGCGGACGGCACGCTGGTCGGCTACAGCGGGTTCGGTGGCGTGGAGACCAAAGCGGCGTTGCTGCGTCACGAGGGCGCACTGCTGCTCTAGCCGGGCCGGGCATCTCCTCAATGCTACCTGTCTGCCGCGTTATCCGGCTGCCCCCTCCGGCCCCCGCCATTCAGGGCGTTCCGTACCGCCGCCGCAGGGCAGCGACCACATCCTCGATGCTCTCCGCTACGATCAGGCGATCAGTCGTCCCTGCCAGCCGCCGGGCGTGATCGATAACCAGCGCCCGTGCCCGGACGCCGTAATCCTCCACCTGGGCCACCAGCCTCCGCGCGCCGGGCAACAGGCGCAGCCAGCCCGGCACATCCCAGGCGAAGCCCGGCGCCACATGCAGGATGAAGGTCTGCCCGCGCTGGAGGGCGCTGGCTGCTGCCCAGCCGGTCTCTGCCAGCCCGCCAAAGGCCGGTGTCCCCGCCAGAAAGACCATGACGATCGTTTCGGCGTGGGCCATGACCTCGGCCTCGCGCCGCCCATCGGCTTCTGTCCAGGCGCGGCCCCGGATGGTGGGGTCGTAATAGGTAACACCCAGCGCTTCCAGTGCCGGGATGACGCGCCCCTCCCGCCAGCCGCCGCCGATCGCGCCGAACAGCGCTACCTGAGGATAGGTTAGACTTGCCATCGCTCCTCCTCGTGTTGCAGCAATCATCCCGACCCGCCCACCAGCGGGATATCGCCCAGCGGGGTGTGCAGCGCAGTGAAAGTCAGCCGGGCGCTGATATGCTGGCCGCAGCGAGCCACAAAAGCCAGCAGTCCCGCCAGAGTCCCTTCCGGCGGCAGGACGAGCAGGTGGCCCAGCTTGAGGTGCACGGTCTCCGGAATGTGAGTGCGCAGACCCGGTACTGCCGCCGCGATCCCCGCCCGCAACCGGTACAGGCTATCATCAGCGGGGAAGCCGGTCACCAGCAGTCGGCCAGAATGGGTCAGGATCAACCCCTGGCATTCGAGCGTGATCGGCCCCGGTCGCAAGCCAGCGACGGCGCGTGCCGTCTGCTGCCATTCGTCCGGGGTGAGGGGGTGGATGGCGTCGGCGGCGCTCTCGTCAAAATGGGTGTAGTTGAGCAGCGTCGTATGGTACAGGGCGGGCGGCACATAGGCGAAGGCGGGACTATCCCCTGGCCGCAGCGCCGCCAGGTAGCCATCCACCAGCCGGGCGATCCGCCACCAGCGCCGCGCGGCGCGAGGATCGGGCAGCGGGCAGCCCAGGGCCACGCCGGTTGGCCTGCAGGCGGCATCCCGCACCCGCATTATCCCCCCGGCAGGCTCGGATAACTCCTGCGCAGAACGCCGAACCTGAGCCGGACTGAGACCCTTCAGCCGGGTTTCGCGCAACATGAACAGGTAGGCAGCCCGGCAAATCGCATCGGGACTTTTCCGCCCCGGCAGGCTGGTCATTGTAGCTCGATCTCCTCGTCGATGACCCATGGCTGGTGCGGATCAGGCCGGGTCATAAAGGCCAGCTTTTCCACCATGATCGCTGTATCGTCCACCTGATCGCGGAAGGCGATCTCCACCTCCCGGCGGACGCGCTCCCGCTCCTGGGGCGGAATCCCGCTCAGCAGGGTGAAGTGCGGGTTGAAGCTCTTCATGATGTAGGGGGCATGATAGCGCTTAATCAGGAGATTGGCGCGTTCGGAGCGGCGGTCGCGATCCGGTGCGGCCAGCCCCAGCGAGTAGTTGGAGGCAATCGCCCGCCGGTAGACGCGCTGGATCATCTCGTAGTGCAGGATTTCCAGCGCTCCACTGGGATCGTTCAGGCAAATCGCCAGGCTCTGCTCGTTCGGGAAGGGCCTGATCTCGAAGTCGGTCAGGCGGAAGGGGTGCAGGCCCTGCACGATAAAGCGGATACTGGCTTTGACATGGGCAATGGTCTGCGCGTTGAGGAAGTACAGGGCATCGCTGATCGTCAGGTGGAAGCCAAAGTCCGCCGCGCCACCCACACTGGCCGCCCAGGGGGAGTTGACCGGTTGCCCGGCGCGTACATCATAGCCCAGCACGCGCGAGCCAAACGCATACAGTGATGAGTCAGCCGGCGGGATGAAATAGACAGCGAACGGTTGCAGCGCACTCAGTTCAAAGCGGTGATTCTGGCGGATCCGGGCGACATCCCGGGCCGGTAACGCGCCATCCCGCACACGCCGATAGTGAGCTTCCAGGTAAGCCACCACGCTGCGGTCGGCTTCCAGATCCGCCGAGAACTGAAAGACCGGGCTGAAGTTGCCCAGGCAGGCATAACCGTAGGGGTAGACAAAGTATTCGCTGTCCACGATCATCAGGGCAAAAGTAGGATAGTGGGTAAACAGGTTGATGCTGATCGTCTCCGGCTCGCCCAGGGCACGCCACATATTCAACAGGGTATCCAGGCGCTTGAGCATGCCCGACTGCCCGACGGGGGGTTTGATATCACCAATCTCCTCTTCGATCAGGCGGGCCTCCACATCCGGGCTATAGGGATCGGCCAGGTAAATTTCCAGGTGCATCTCTCCCGCAGCGGCCCGTTCCATACAACTCCGGGCGAACGGATCGCGGCTAAGGATGTTCAGGCCGGTGCCGATCAGGATAAACGACTTCGCCCGGCTAACCAGCGTCTCCATATAGCCGCAAAATTCGGTGCTATCGCTCTGGGCAAAGAGCGGACGGTAGGCGTTCTGCTGAGGGCGCGTCTTCAAGGCGCGGGAGAGATCGTCCACAGCGCGGTTGTAGTCCGGCTCCAGATCGATGATCTGCAGGTCCTTCAGCCAGGCCAGGTCCCGCTGCTCGGCCAATTCCTCGCTGCAGGCGCGCACGCTGACGGGGATGATGAACTTGCCCAGCCCGCGCGCCACATACAACTCGCGCCGGATCCATTCGCTATCCAGTGCGTCCGGCGACAGGCAGACGATCACCGCACCGGCCTTATCAATGCCCCGGAAGATCGCTTCCCACCACTTCTCGCCTGGCTCGATGTTTTGCTTGTCCACCCAGATGTCATGACCGGCTTTGCGCAGATCGTCCACCAGGCGGTCCACCAGCAGCTTATCTGAACGGGAATATGAGACGAAGATACCGGTCATGCTTCCTCCTGCTCATCAGGGTTCGGGGCGGATGGCCCCAGCGGTTATTCGCGGGTGAAAGGTACAAAGCGCACATCCATCAGGCGCTGCATGGTGACCTCGTCGCCCTGCCGTTCGACCAGCCACAGCGTCTGCACATCCCCCACCGGCCCGATCGGGATCACCATCCGCCCGCCGTCCGGCTTGAGCTGGTCAACCAGCGGCGAAGGCAGGTGATCCGGCGCAGCGGTGACGATGATTGCGTCATAAGGGGCGTGCTCCAGCCAGCCGTAATACCCGTCGCGGCGGTCAATGTGCACATCGGTATAACCCAGCCGATCCAGCACAGCACGGGCGATGGC
This sequence comes from Anaerolineae bacterium, assembly GCA_013178165.1. Taxonomy (NCBI): domain Bacteria; kingdom Bacillati; phylum Chloroflexota; class Anaerolineae; species Anaerolineae bacterium. The sequence goes on along the minus strand of JABLXG010000023.1, from coordinate 115,045 downwards.
GGCCAGTTCCGGGATGATCTCGACTGTGTAAACCTGGTCGGTCATTTCGCGCAGGATCGCCGCCTGATAGCCGGATCCAGTGCCGATCTCCAGGACGCGGTCGCCCGGTTCCAGCGCCAACAGCTCGGTCATGATCGCCACCAGCGACGGTTGGGAGATCGTCTGCCCGTAACCGATCGGCAGCGGGTGATCGTTGTAGGCAAATTCCAGCAGGTAAGTAGGGATGAAACTGTGGCGCGGCACTTTGCGCAGCGCCGCCACCACCCGTTCGTCGCTCACACGCGGGGCGACAAACCGGCTGACCAGCGCTTCCCGCGCGGCCTGTGTGGCTGCCGTGTCGCTGAAGTTCCGATCCAGTTGCGCCGGGGTAGCCAGGACGGCAGTCGGGGCGTAGATCGTCTCCTCGCCAGGCCGGGAGATCGCGCCGGGGGGCACGGTCGGCTGCCCGCCGCACGCAGCCAGGCTCAGCGCCAGTCCGGCCAGCATCAGCCATCTCATCTTCACCTCCCGCTGCTGATCATCCTCCAGCCTGGCGCTCTAGACGCCAGAACGCACCCGCCGGATGAAGTCGACCGATTGCAGCCGTCGCTCCAGCAGGGTCACCAGATAGCCGAGCATCACCCGCTCGATCTCAGCGTGGAGCAGCGCGTCCAGGCGCAAAGCCTTGACGCGCGTCCACGGCTCGCGCTGGAGCGCGCGCAGGGCGTGTAGTGCGCGCTGACTGATAGAGGTCAGGCCATCGCGGAACTCGCCGCAGGCCGGGCAGACCACGCCGCCTTCCACCGCGCTGAAGTACTGATCCTCGGCGGCGATCGTCTCCCCATTGATCACACAGCGGGCCAGTTCCGGGCGGAAGCCAACCTCATCCAGCAGGCGCATCTCGTAGAAGCGGGCCACGATCCTCAAGTCGGAATCGGTGCAGATACGATGCAGGGTCGCATCCAGCAGGGCAAAGAGCGCCTCGCTTTCGGCCTCATCCTCGTCGGTGGTGAAGCGGTCGAGCAACTCGACGACATAGTTGGCGTAGGCGGCGCGGAGCAGGTCTTCCCGCAGGGGCAGGTACGGCTCAGTCATCTCCGCCTGGGAGATGATCAGCAGGTCGCGCCCGCGATGGAGGAGCATATCGGTGCGGGCGAATAGTTCCACATGGCCGCTTTTGCGCGTGGTGGGCTTGCGCGCACCCTTGGCGATGGCCCGTAGCTTGCCATGGTGCGGGGTGAGGATGGTCAGCAGGCGGTCGGCCTCGCCGAAATCCATGCGGCTGAGGATGATCGCCTCGGTGCGGAAGGTGCGCTCTTTGCTCATCAGGCGGTCCTGACTGCCGGGCGGACGTTTGGATACCCCTCTGGATTCTAGCCCCGCCGCCGGGGGGAAGCAAAGCAGGGCTGCGCCCGGATGGGCCAGCCGCGCGCAGCGAGCCGGCTCATCTGCTTCATTGGCAGAAAGAAACCTCACGGCGCTTCGGCCAGCGCATCCAGTTCCATAATCGTCACTTTTGCGAAGACACCGCCAGCATTCCCCGTTACCCGGATTCCGGTCGCTTGGACAGGCTCAGGCAGGACGAAATCGATCATCTGAAGTGGGATGTCCGGGTTGGGGGTCGCCAACTGAAAGGTGCCCTCCGGGATAGGTTGCCACACGCCGTCAAGCTGAATCTCAGCAGCAATGGTGGTGAAACCGCTGTCGCCGCCTTCAATGAAGCGAATAGTGCCTACCTCCACCGGCCGATCATAAGTCACCGTAAAAGTGACAACGCCGTTCTCAGGACTTGCTGAATAGATGCGCGACGGCCGCATGACCTCCCGCCCGGAAAAGTCATGCTCGACACCGTCAGCAAAGGCGCGTGTCAGGGCCGCCGAACGCTCGCCAGTGGCGCTGGTCTCAACGTTCCCCCCTGCCAGACGCACCTGGTTATTGGCGCTGCGCCGATAGAGTTGCACCAGCGGATTCAGGCTGAGCGGATCTGCTTCCGGCAGCGGCGGCAGTGTCCAGCGGTCACCGTCGGCGCTACCCCCTGCTTCAACAATGGTCCGTTCGACGTAAGGCAACATACGCCCGGCCATCATACTGAAGGTGTCCTCAGCAGCGGGATCATCGGGGAGATAGTCAGGCAGGGTAGGACGGGTGCGGTGGATGCTGTAGCGATCGGAAAGGGTTACATCGGGGAACTCAGCGGCCAGGGCATCGTATCCGAGCAGCAGGCCCAGCAAGCCGCCCATCGTTGCCGTACCGTTATCGGAATCCCAGCCGGAAAGCGTGCCGATCTGCACCGTTCGGGTGTAATCCCCCTCACCATACAGCAGGGCCATCAGGCCGGTGGCGAAGTTCACGGATGACTCCAGCCACCCGCGATAGACGAACCCATTATCCCGTGCCCGGTCATGATACCGTTCGTAAATGAGATCACGGGTTCGCTCCCAGTCGTCCACGTTGGGATTAGCCAGGTAGTCAGCCAGCACCACATCCACGACATCGGCGGCTTTGGATATGTCCGGCAGGTACTGGCGGGCCTGCTCAACCAGCCAGAGAATCTGTTCGCGGCGGCTCTGCTGCGGATCGACCTGCGCTGCCAGCGAGTAGAGCACGATGTGGAACTGGGCCGCGTGGGCGCTATAGCCGCCAGCAATGGTGCGAATGGGCAGATCAGCCAGCCGCAGGGCCTGATCCGGCATGCCCGGAGCCAGAGCGCCGAAGGCCTCGGTTATCAGCTGGGCGGTGTTCATCAGGTATGTGTCGTTGACCGGCCCCATGCCGGTCACGGGCGGCAGCGCGCCCCATTGCATCCACTGGCGCTCCGGCGTACCACCCCAGATCGCATCGTTGACGTGTTGTACCCAGCCCGCCGCGATCTGCTCCGGCGATAGCAGCGGGGTGTTGTGCTTCTGGATCAGGTGCATGTACAGGTACTCGATGTCGGTATCATCGTCCGCCAGCCAGGGGTCCTGGAAGACGAAGTCAATGGCAGAACCCTGTCCCGGATCACGCCCCCAGTCGTCGTCGGTGTAGAATGGCGGACTTTGCTTATCGCCTTCAGTTGTCAGGCCAGTCCAGTTAGCAATGGCCTGGCCCAGCCACATCGCCCGCAGATGATCGGCATAGTCGGCCCGGCTGAGCTGTCGTGAAGTCGCCACTGGGTGGGCTGAGGCGCGGTTTACTGGCCCAGGGCCGACAGTGACGCCCACCATACAGATCAGGAGTGTGCTGAAAACAGCCAGGCGTATTCCCCGTAATGCTGGCAGACAGTTAGCGGTCATCGTTTCTTTCCCTGCGTAGTCTGTGAAGTTACAGCAGCAACTGGCGGTTAACCCCACATGGTTCCGCCTGCTGACAAGACTCTGGCACAACCCGTGCGCTGGGCGCAAGTAGCTGGGAGAGAGGAGGAATTTCCAGCGCCAGGTGGGCGGATCGGTCAGTCCGGTAACATTATCAAATGAATGAACCCTCCCTCAGCAGGGTTTGCACCAGGGTACCAGCATACTGGCTGCCCCGGTTGGTGTGGGGGAGAAACTCGCCCCGGGGAACAGGCAGTGTCGTCTCCTGATCTCCGGCCTCCTGTTGTTCGGTTTCCCGCCCGGCGCTACAATCTGGCAACCCTGTTCCGGTGATCCATCCAGGAAAGTGATGAGCCATGCTCGATGACGCGACCCGGCAGCGGCTGATCGCCGCTGCGTTGCAGGCCCGGCAACGGGCTTACGCGCCCTATTCCCGCTACAGCGTCGGCGCCGCCCTGCTGACGGCGGATGGGGCGCTTTTCACTGGCTGCAATGTGGAAAACGCCAGCTACGGCGCGACAATCTGCGCGGAACGGACGGCCGTCGTCAAGGCGGTCAGCGAGGGCGCGCGGGAGTTCACAGCCATCGCCATTGCCACGCGCAACGCCGGATCGCCGTGCGGCATTTGCCGTCAGGTACTGTATGAGTTCGCGCCGGAGATGATCGTAATCCTGGTGGACGAGGCCGGCCAGGTGGCTCATGAAGGGCCGCTAACCGACCTGCTGCCGCGGGGTTTCCGTCCGGAGCATCTGGCATGAGCGCCGCGTCTACCCCTGCCCGTCCGCGCCTGTTGGCCGCCCTGTACTACCTGACTTACTTCGCCGCCGGTGGGGCTATTTACCCGTATTTCAACGTCTACTACCAGAGCGTGGGCATGACCAACCAGGAGATCGGCGTGCTGGCCGCCCTGCCCACGGTGATGAGCCTGTTCGCTTCGCCCTTCTGGAGCGGGCTGGCCGACCGGCTGGGGCTGCATCACATCCTGCTGCCCGGCCTGCTGCTGGCGACAACCGTCCCGGCGCTGCTGCTGACCGGGGCGCAGAGCTTCGCTGCCCTGGCCGCGCTGGTGTTGCTGTACATGTTCCTGCTCTCGCCGGTCATCCCGCTGGCGGAAAACGCGATCGTGACCATGCTCAACCGCGACCGGAACGTGTACGGCTCGGTACGGTTGTGGGGGGCGGTTGGCTTTGGGATTGCTTCGCTGGCGACCGGCTACGCGGCGACGACCTGGGGCTTCCGCGTCAACTTCTTCATCTACAGCGCCCTGGCGCTGGTAGCGGTTCTGGTGGCCTCGCGCCTGCCCGCGGTGACCACCCTGCCAACCGAGGCGTACTTTACCCGCCTGCGCCAGCTGGCGGCCAACGTTCACTGGCGCAGCTTCATGATCGCCGTACTGCTGGTTGGCGTTGGCTACGCGATCTATGACAACTTCTCGGCTATCTACCTGCGCGATCTGGGGGCCGCGCCGGACCTGCTAGGCCTGGCGTTCCTGCTTTCTACCGTCAGCGAGGTGCCGATCTTCTTCTATTCGCCTGTCCTCATGCGCCGTCTAACCCTGCGCGGGATGATCCTGATGGCACTGCTGGCCTTCGCCGTGCGCGGGCTGGCGTGGTCGCTGGTAACCACGCCGGAATGGGGCCTGGCGGTGCAACTCCTGCACGGGGTATCGTTCTCGGCGCTGTGGACGGCAGGCGTGCTGTACGTCAGCCAGATCGCCCCACCGGGACTGGGCGCCAGCGCGCAATCGCTGTTCACGGTGGCGCTCATGGGATTGGGACGGGCGGTCGGAGCGCTGCTGGGCGCATCCCTGTACGATGGGCTGGGGGCGCCCCAGGCTTTCCGCTGGGCGGGGCTGATCGCCCTGGCCGGGGCCGGGGTGTTCATCCTGACGCAGCGCCGCGCGGATCGGCAGGTGGGCGCCGAACAGGCATAGTGACAGGGGAAACGTTGCTGCCGCGGGCAGGCCGGATTTTGTGCATTTGCCGGATTCGCCCATAATAAAACGCAGCACGGCCAGCCGCGATCCCGGCGGCGATTCCTCCGGCGCAGCCCGGCGCAATAATGCCCATGACCGAACGGCTCTACTATACCGACGCCTACGCAACCCGCTTTGAGGCCCGCATCCGCGAACGCACCACCCACGAAGGACGGCCAGCCTTGATCCTGGACCGCACCTGTTTTTACCCGGCCAGCGGCGGCCAGCCGCCCGACAGCGGCCAGATCAACGGCGTGGCGGTGGTCGATGTGCTGGTGCGGGAGGCGGACGGCGCCGTCCTGCACGTGCTGGCCGCTGACATCCCCGGCGAGATCGTCAGCGGCGTTGTGGACTGGGCACGCCGCTTTGACCATATGCAGAACCACACCGGCCAGCACATCCTGACCCGCGCCTTCAGCGAGGTCGCCGGGGCACAGACGGTCAGCTTTCACCTTGGCGCGGAAAGCGCCACCATCGATCTGGATCGTGTTGGCCTGGGGGCGAGCGCGATCGACGCCGCCGAAGACCTGGCCAACCGGATTGTGATCCAGAACCTGCCGGTGCGGGCCTGGTTCCCCGCGCCGCAGGAATTGGACGGGCTGGCCCTGCGGAAGACGCCGGAGATCGCCAACGGGCGGCTGCGGGTGGTTAGCGTGGGCGACTTCGATAGCACCGCCTGCGGCGGCACACATGTCGCCCATACCGGCGAGATCGGCCTGATCAAGGTCATCCGGACCGAAAAGTACAAATCTATGACCCGCGTCGAGTTCCGCTGCGGCTGGCGGGCGCTGCATGATTACCGCGCCAAGAACGCCATCCTGCTCGACCTGGCGGCGGCGCTTTCCACCGGCTACGCTGATGTCACTGCTTCCGTCGAACACCTGCAGACGGAAAACAAGGTCCTCCGCGCTGATCTGCGGGCGGCACGCCAGGCCCTGCTGGCGGCGGAGGCAGACGCGCTATGGGCACAGGCGGAGCCAGTGGGCGGACTGCGGGTGATCACAATGGCCTGGGAAGGCCGTGATCCGGCGGAGGTGCGGGCGCTGGCCAGCCGCCTGGCCGGGCAAGCGGCGACGATTTGCCTGCTGGGCGTGGCGGGGGAAGCGGCGCAGGTGATCATGGCCCGTTCCGCCGATCTTGACTGCGATATGCTGGCCTTACTGCGCGGGACGCTGACCGCGCTGGCCGGCGAGGAGGCCGCGCGGCGTGGCGGCGGGCGACCGGATTTCGCCCAGGGGGGCGGGTTGCGCGCCGATCTAGCCGCGCTGCGGGCGGCGCTGGCACAGGCGGCGCGGTCTTTATTGACCTGAAGCGGAGGGGGAAAGCGCGCCATGCAGGAGATCGCCGAGAGGATTGTTGTCTCCAGCGAGTTTCGCCGGATCACGGTCGGCGCGATCGCCACGGGGAGCGGCGTGATCTGCGTGGATGTGCCGCCCTTCCCGGCGGATGCCCGCCGCTGGCGTTCCGAGCTACTGGAACATTTCAAGCAGCCGATCTACGCCGTCGTCCTGACCGATGCCCAGCGCGACCGGTTGCTGGGCCTGCACTGGTTCGAGGAAGCGATCATCGTCGCCCATGACGCGGTGATGGCCGCCATGCGCCTGTTGCCGCAGGGCTTTGTCGACCAGTCAGCTGACCTGCTGGCAGCAAACAGCGATGAACGCTTTTCTTTCCTTGGCGTGCGGCTGTACTACCCCCGCGTGACCTTCAGCACCCGCCTGACCCTGCACTGCGGCGCGGCGGCCATCCCGATCATGGCTATGCCCGGCCCGACGCCCGGCAATGTCTGGATCCACCTGCCAGATCAGCGGGTGGTCTTTACCGGGGACAGTGTGGTAGTTGGAACGCCGCCGTACATGAGCCGCCCGCAGAGCAAAGCCTGGCTGGATAGCCTGACTCTGTTGCGGCGACCCCGCTTCGCGGCGGATGTGATTGTGCCGGGGCGCGGCCCGCTGACCACCAAAGAAGCCACCCAGCCGCTTTCGGAGTTCCTGCGCTATGTGCGACGCCGGGTGCAGAACCTCTACCGCGCCGGGCGGGGACGCGCCGAAGTGCTGAATCTGCTGCCGGAAGTGCTGGCCCTGCTGGAAATTCCACCCGGTGAGGCGGATGATGTCGAGCGGCGCATCCGCGCCGGACTGGACGCGATCTACGACGAGTTCGTGGCCGAGGAGCACCATGACCACGCTCACACCCCGCCGTCACCTCCGGAGTGAAACGCGCCCGCGTCTAACCGCCGCCTGATTCCGGCGGCGCGGCCAGCGTCACCGTCCCCAGGATGATCGAGTAATCGGTCACCACTGCGCCCGCGCTGTCGGTGACCACCAGCCGATCCCGGTTGACCGGCTCGTACAGGCCAGTGCGGACGGTGTACTCGCCGGGGGGCAGGTCCGCCGGGAGGGGGACGCTGACGCTATCCCGTAGCGTCACGCCGCCGGGCCAGTCGCCGGTCGGGAAGCGATCGTCGAACGGGGGCCGGTCGTAAACCCAGTAATCCTGGCCGTTGCTGTGGAAAAGGTGGATGAACTGCACCATGTCGGCGTTAAGGGCCAGCCGGCTCCCGGTGCGCCACCAGAAAGCCAGCGGCAATGTCTCGCCCAGTGTGGCTGCCTCCGGCAGATCGTAACCGGCCAGCGTCAGGTCCCCGGCGAAGCGATAGTCGGCAGCGGTGGGCGGCTCCGGCAGCGTGGTAGGCGTCAGGACGGCCAGCCCGAACAACTCCACTGTGTCCGGGGTGATCAGCGGTTGGGCGGAGTCGACGATCAGCAGACCGTTCAGTTCGTCCATGGTCAGCGTCTTACGCGGCGCGTCAGGATACCAGACACGCAGGACGATGCGGTAGCTGGCCGGATCGCTCGGCAGGTCAGCAGGGAATTCCAGCCGCACGCGGTTGCGCACCGCCAGCCCTGGTATCCAGGCCGAGCTGGGGTATTCCCACTCACCCAGCTGAATATCCGCCTGAGCAACGGACTCGGCGTTGGGCCGGGCCAGGGCGTGAACGGAGAGGTGGTAGTCCTGCGTCAGGGGCCGGTCGGCGCGGAAGTAGATCGCGATGTCCACTGCTCCACCGGGGGCGATAGCATCCGTCGATTGCCGGTAGCCGAGCAAGCGCAGGCCATCGTCAGCGTAGGTGAGCGCGACGCGCTGCGTCCCCGGCAGGAGCGCCTCAACGGATGGAATCAGCCAGGGGTTGGCGACCGTCCAGGCCAGCCAGAGCGCGGCTCCGATGACCAGCACCCGCCGGATGCGCCGGCCAGCTTCTGGCGGCGCTTTGACCAGCAGGTAGGAAAGCAACGTCGCCAGGATGAGTGTCACGCCGGCCATTTCCAGGAATTCCTCGGCAAAACCATAACTCTGGCAGGGCAGGCCCAGGAAATCATCGCTGCAGGCGAACCAGGTGACCTCGTAAGAGCCGAAGCGCAGCAATTGCTCGTTGGAGAAGGCGTCCAAAGCCACGCCGGAAAAGCCCATGATCCCGAAGCCAACCACCATCAGGACGACTACCCACCAGTCACGGCGGAAGGTCAGCGCCCAGGCCAGAACGGTCAGGCCGACGGCGGTAGCCCCGGCCAGCGGGTACAGGTAGCGCCACAGCAGCACCGACTCGTGCAGGGCGAAGTACTCGTCAATACACAGGAAGGCGAACAGCCCGGCCAGGATCAGCCAGTAGAAGCGATGCCACAGACGCGGCCAGCGCCCCAGCAACCCGATCAGCAGGGCGGTCAGCAGGGCCAGCACATACTGTAGCGAGGAGAAGATCGCCCCGGCGGCCAGTTCCGAACTGGGGTGAAAGAACCACCGCCAGAAGCCCGGCTGGCCGCGGGTGGGCAGGTGCATGCTGATGATAAAGATGGCGATCAGCAGGAAGACTGCCAGCAGGCGGCGTGCCGCCGGGCGCAGCAAGCGCCTGGCCAGCAACAGGGCAGCCAGCAGGTAGCCCCCCATCACCAGGGCCAGCATCAGGATGAGGCGCGTTTGCTCGGTCATGCTCTTCTCCTTGGGGGCGGATCATTCCGCCGGGGCAAACAGCGCCCGGCCCCCACACGCGCCGGGCCGGGCGCCGATCAAGCTCGGCTATCGGGCGAGGCTATGATACGGAGTCGGGGCGCTTCCCGCAAGCCATCCCCGGCTCCTGGCTCCGCCCGCCTAACGTAGCGGCGTCAATTGCACGAAGTTCATGATCCCCAGGTTGCGCTGGCAATCGTTAGGGAAGGCCACCAGCTTCGGATCGGAAACGCGCCGTGCCCCCTGGAAGATCGTCACGCGGAAGACATGGCTATTGGGGCCATCAGCTACCTTGATCTCCCAGCCGGAAGGCCCGTAAGCCGTCGCCGTGCCGGTCACCGTCTCCAGCCGCACAGAAGGATCGGTCACCCCTTCCAGGCGCACCGTGAAGCCGATCAACGGTTCACCGCTCATACCGACGACCTGCCCGCCCAGCCCCTGCCAGCCGCAACCCAGCTCCGGATGGGTAAACTGCGGGACAAAGACTACCCGGTTGCCTTCCAGGCCAAAGGCCATCAGGTCCGGCAGCAGGGGGAATTCCGGCGTGACCGTCGCGCCGGGCGCGGCAGGCGTGATCTCCGGCGGGAGCGGGGTTGGCGTGGGCAGCAGGCCCAGGGCCAGGATTTGCGCCCGCGCCTCTTCAAAGCCGCGCCGGGCGTTCTGTAGCGTTGGCAGCGCCGTCTGGAGCAGCGATTGCGCGCCGGGGTAATCCAGCTGGCGCAGGCGGCACCACTCATGCCACAGATCGATGGCCCGCCCGGTCTCTTCCAGCCCTTCGTTGAGCGTGGCCACCAGGGGGACCAGCTCCGGGTATTCCATCAGGTCGCCCTCGCGGGGGATGTAAGGCTGCGGGCGGGCGATATTGAGGATACAGGACTGCTGGCCGGTCAGCGCGATGGTGTTCCAGACGCCGGTGATCAGGTCGAGGTTCCGGGTGCTGATGTCGATGTGCAGCAGCATGGCCGTCATCAGCGCGTCGCGGGTAGCGGAGGGGCCGGTCTCCGGCTGGTTGACAGGCGGGCCATCGGCCACCACGCCCCACACCGGCACGCTCTCCAGGCTGCCATTCCACCATTCGATGAATTTCGGCCCCAGGTTGGCGATCCAGCCCAGCGTGCCCCGGAAGTTGACCTGCAGCCAGCCGCCGGTGGGCGAGCGACCGGTCACAGCCAGCATCTCATAGCGCGGCACATTGGTGATCATGAAGTAGGCTTCGCTGGGGCCGGCCCGCAGACGGATGCCGCTTTCCGGCAGGCGGATGGTGGCGTTGCCGGCGGCATTGCTCGGACCGGCGCGCGGGCCGTCGCCCAGGTCAAAGGGGGCGATCGGCGGGTCGCCCAGCGGCAGGACGCTGACATCGCCCGTGACGATCACCACGGTGCGCTCCACCCAGCCTTCCTGCCCGAAGAAGTCGATGCGGTACCAGCGGCCGTTGCCGCTGCGCCCGGTGGCGTTGACCACCTGCCCGCGCTCCAGCACGCCGATCACCTCATGGCCGAGGGCCGGGGCGATGCGGACGTTGATCCGGTCGCGGTCGGGGGTGACAGTCACGCCGAAATCCTGGGCACGCCCGCTCAGCGCCGGGATGAGGATCGCCCCCGCCAGCAGGAGGGCCAGCAGGGCCGGGAGGATCAGTCGAGGGGGGAACATCTCTTTACGCATGGCAGTTTTCCTGGCCTCACCGATACTGCGCAAATGTCAGCAGGGCCACGTTCATCTCGCAGCCGCCACTGAACGTGATCGGCACTTCTGGCGAGAGCGGGTTGCCGTAGCCGTCCACAATCCGCGCGTACCACGTGTTGAGCTGTGCCGCATCCGGGCGCACCGGCACCTCAAACCCGGCGGCGCCGTAGCGCGGATCGCTGCCACTGAGGACGTAGCGATCCAGCCCCGGCCCATAGACGCGCACCAGCGTGGCCGGGCGCGGGCTGCCGTCGCTGTTGAAGACCTGCCCGGCAATCCCGAACCAGGTGCAGCCGGGGTGGATGGTGCTGCGCGTCAGGCTGCCGCCAGCGCTGAAGCTGTAGCCCGGCGTGGCTGTCGGCTCCGGCGTGGGCGTGTAGGGCGCGTGCAGGATGGCCTGGATGGTTGGATCAGGGGTGTTGGTTGGCGCAGGGATGATGAAATCCGGCGCGCTGTAGAGCGCGGTCAGGTAAGTGGTGCGCACGTCAGTGAGGATCGTGCGCGCTTCCTGCATCAGGTTGTAGCCCTGTGCCCCGACTTCCGGCGGCATGGTGTAGCCGCGGACGCTGTTATACTGGTCGCAGACGTCCTTCCACAGGCCGATCGCCTGCCGCAGCACGGCCAGGCCCTGGTTCAGGCGGTCAACGGCGGGAATCAGGTCCGGGTAAGTTGTCCGTTCCCATTCAGTCAGGCCGTAATCCGGCGGCTGTTGCGGCAGGTTGGCGCAGGGCGGCGCGCCGACCACGCCCAGCCGCACGTCCAGCCAGATCGCCTCAATGCGCTCGAACTGATCCTGAGCGTAGTTGATATGGGCGTTGAGCGCCAGCACCTGCACAGCCTTGCTGCTGGTGATACGGAACTCGGCATCGGCGATGGCCTCGCGGGCGCGGACGATCGCCGCCCGCCCGACGTCGATGATCGCGGCGGTCAGGCTGGCCTGGCCGTTGATGCAGGCGTCCAGGTAGCTCTGCACGCTGAAGTTGATGTCGGCGATGCCCTGGTTGAGGCGCAGCACGGCCTGCACCAGGTCGGGGTTATCGTTGCGCCCGACCGCATGGAGGAAGTATTCCTCCACCAGCGGGGGCGCGGAACAGGCCGCCGGCCAGCGGCCTTCCGTCAGCGCCGCCCAGGCGCCATCAATCACATCGGCAGTGGCCCCGGCGCGATCCATCGTACGCCGGATTTCGTCCACCAGCAGGTAGCGGTCGCGGGCGCTGGCGTCGGAGAGCCGCACGCCGGTTACCGCCGCCGGGGGCACAATCGGCACAGCGTCGATCGTCGCGCCGCTGTCGCTGTAGAGCGTGACCGCTTCGATGCTGATCCAGCCGATCAGACCCTGCCAGGAGATTTGCAGCCAGTCATTGCTGGCCACCCGGCCAGTGATCGGGAATTCGGCATAGCGCGGCAGGTTCTGCATAACCGGGTAAGCCAGGCTGGGGCCGGCCCGCATCCGCGCCCCGGAAACCTCCAGCCGCCCATAAAGCGGCCCTTCGGCGCTGCCGCCGCCAGCGTAGGGGACAATGCTGCTGTTATAGGGGATGCTGCGCGGGTCGGCCAGGGGCAGCGTATTCACATCGCCGGTCACGTCCACGACCAGCAGGGCCACCCAGCCTTCCTGCCCGCGGAAGTCGATGCGTACCCAGTCACCATCGACCGTGCGTCCGGTGGCGGTCATCACATCGCCGGGGGCCATGCTGCCGATCACGGTGGCCCCGATGGCCGGCCACAGGCGGACATTGATGTACGGCCGGTTGGGCGTGACCGTCACCGCCCCCTGCGCCTGGATGGCGGGCGGCGGCAGGGCAGGGATGACCAGCGCGGCGGCGATCATAGCCAGCATGGCAAGTATCAGCGCCCGTTTGAACATGCTTCGCTCCCTCAAAAGGCTGCTCCGGCGGTCATGCTGTCCACAGTGTAGCACAGGCCGCTTTTTCGGGCACGAACGCCCCCTCCGGTCTCACCCGCCTTGACTCGGCGTTGTCCGGCGCCTACAATTCACCCTGTCACGACCAGAACAGGCATTCTAAAAGAGGGGAAACATGATCAGCAATACGCAGATGGACAGGCAGCGGTTACTGGAGCTGAACCGTGTCGAGCATGAGTTTTTACGCCGCACGGTTGACGCCCTGACCGACTCCCGCCGGGTGGAACCGGGCGTGATCGGTCAGTGGTCGCCCAAAGACATTCTGGCACATGTGGTCTTCTGGGAGCAGCGCTTCCTTTCCTGGGTGCGCCAGGCCGAGGCCGGGGAGCCGGTTGATCGCCCGGCGGAAGGCTACACCTGGGATGATCTGGATCGGCTCAACGCCAGCAACTACGAGGCCAACCGCGACCGTTCCTACACCGACGTGTTGGCGGAATTTGAGCGTTCCTTCCACGAGTTCAACAGCATGCTGAGGATGCTGCCGGAAGCGGCGCTGTTCACGCCCGGCTACTACGCCTTCACGCGGGAGTATCCGCTGTGGCAACAGGCCGCCGCCAACGGCTTCGAGCATTACCGGGAGCACGCGTTGGAAATCCGCAAGTGGGCGGGCGGGGCATGATGGCCGCCGAAGCGCTTCAGCAGGCACGTGGCGCGCTGGCGCGCGCGCCGCGACCCGGCTAACTACCGGCAGGCACCCGACGGATCGCGCTGGCTGGCCGTGCCAATCACTCGCGCCATCGCCAGGGAATACTACGGCGCAGTGGCCCGGTTGCCCCGCCCTGAGCTGTTCGCCCTGTGCGAAGCCCTGCTTGATTCTGGCGACGACGCTGAACGCACGATCGCCTTTGACTGGGCTTACCGTCGTCGCCGCGACCTCCTGCCGGATGACTTCGAGCGCTTTGACGGCTGGCTGGAGCGTTACGTGGCCGACTGGGGCGGCTGTGATGATTTTTGCACCCACGCCTTCGGTTGCCTGCTCTATAGCTGTCCCGATCTTCAGCCGCGCACCCTGTCCTGGACGGCGTCGCCCAACCGGTGGCGGCGACGGGCGGCAGCGGTGATCCTGCTCTACGGCCTGCGACGCGGGACCTTCCTTGAGGAAGCCTTCCGCATCGCTGACGCTTTGCTGACCGATCCGGACGATATGGTGCAAAAAGGGTATGGCTGGCTGCTCAAAGAAGCGAGCAACTGCAACGCCGGGCAGGTCTTGGCCTTTGTGCTGGCTCGCAAAGACCGGATGCCGCGCACTGCGCTCCGTTACGCCATCGAAAAGCTGCCTCCTGAGTGGCATAACGAGGCGATGGCCCAATGACCCAGAGCAGTACCCTGCCGGATTTCCTCAGCCACTACTACGAGGCCGCGCAGGGGCCGTTCCGCAGCCTGTCCACACTGCCGCCGGCCGAAGCCGAATGCGTGCTGGAGGCCATCCGCCAGCGCGGGGAGACGTTCGCCAGCCGCCGCGCCGCCGATTACCTGACTATCCGGCGGGAACTGGAGGAGCGTGTGCGGGCGCTGTTCATCGCCAAAGGCGGGATGCCCGTGCTGGCGCGCCCGCACTACCTGATACTGGGCGCGTGCCCCTGGCTGCTATCCTGGTACGGCAATGGGCAGGAATTGCGCGTGCCGCTGGCGCGCTTCGATCCGGTCATCGTCAGCTTCACCTACGGCGACACCTTCCCGGCCATGCGCTACAATGACGGCCGGCCCTACCGCGGCCAGGTCTACACACTGGCGGAACTGCCGGAGCTGGTGCGTATGTTTGGCCTGCCGCAGGCCTGGAACGCCGACGGCGCGCACGGCCCGGATCGCTATATTGAGGCGCAGGTCTGGAGCGATGCGCCGCTGCAGGCCTGGCTGCCCGCGCCTTCCCCATAGCGCCCGGTGGGGCAATGGAGACATCGGTTACATTTCAGAGGGCAGGAAGATAACGCCGGCGGTGCCCTTACTTCCAGGGGTACCGCCGTCTCGACAACGCGAATCTGTTGCCCATCCCGCTGTTACAGGGGCGCTCCGCCGTGGAGCGCCCCTGTTTCGGTCTGTATCCTTGCTACCCGCCCGGCTGGCGGACTACCGGCGGTTCGCCCGGCAGAGTTGGCGTTACCTCCAGCGCGGACGCGCCGGGCGCGATCTCGGGCGGGCGGGGCGGTGGAGTCAGGCTAAGCGTCTCCGCCGGGGCAACGGCATGAGCGCCGTGGCAATCCACGCAACCAACGGCGATGTTCTTGGCCCGCACTTCCTCATAGTGGCCCAGCGAATCCTGGTGGCAGCCGGCGCAGAGCGGCACCCCGGCCAGGCGGTACTCGCGCAGGCTGGTCGGGGCCGGGCCGTGGGGGAAGGCCGCCGCGCTGTGGCAGTCCAGGCAGCCCAGCTGCCCCCGGCTGCTTTCCACCCCGTGCACAGAAGCGTCCATCGCCGCTGGATCAACCTTCAAGCTGATTGTGTTGCCGTCAACGAGCGTCAAGCTGCGCTCCCCGGCATGACACATCAGGCAGTAACCGTCGTCGCCGCTGGCACGGGCCACCCCGCGTGGACGTTCCAGCGCCCACCAGGGGGCCGTCGCCAGGGCGATCGCCGCTACAATCAGCAGAATGCCCACCAGCCGCCGCCAGTCCTTACCGAACAGCAGAATCACGCCGCCGATCAGCAGGATCAACGTCCCGGCCCCGCCAGCCAGCAGGCCGGGCAGGGTCAGCCCTTCAACCATACCCAGCAGCGGCAGTTCCACCCAGGCGGGCGGAGCCTCGTACACCGCGGCGGCGGGAGCCTGCGGCCCGATTCCCAGCGCGGCTTCAGCAGCGCTGAGCAGGGCCTGGCTGTAGGAGTAGTTGTGCAGGCCGCCGCTGCCGTCGCTCTCGACGGCATCCAGCGCACCCTCCACCCAGCCTGGCGCGTCTGCCCTCAGGGCGGCGCGGGCTACCTCAAGGCGGGCGGCAAAGTCCGCCTGCACATCGCTGATGAAGTCCGCCAGCTGTGCCGTGCCGATGGCGTCATGGCAGGTGGTGCAACCAGCCGCCGCTTCCAGCGCTTCCGGCGCGCCGGGCAGGACGGCCAGCAGGCTGTGCGTGGCCAGCGCCCCGCCCTTGACCGGCAGGCGGGCCATGTGGCAGGACAGGCAATCCGGCCCCTCCGCAGCACTAAAATGCGCAGAGGGGATACCGGGCACCTCAGCCACCAGCGGCAGGCCCTGGTAGAGGTCAAATTGCGGGTGGTGGGTGACGCTTTCGCCGGTGTTGCTGTGGCACCCGGCGCACAGCGCTTCCGGCTCCTCGGCCAGGAAGAAGTCCGGCGCGCCCTCGGCGTGGGGGTTGTGGCAGGTCCCGCAGACGACGCCCAGCGCCGCCGTCTGCAGGGTCAGCGCCTCCGGTGGCTCCCCGTCCAGGCTGCCCTCGGCGAACCAGCCGCGCACGCGCTCGACATAGCGGTAGTCGCCACTGTGACAGCCCAGGCAGGCATCATCGGCATAATTGCTGCTGCGGGCGGTTTCCAGGGCGCGGGCATGAGCGGAATGGAACCACTCGTTGAACTGCATACCCACGTCGGCGGCATGGCCGGTGGGCCACCAGTGATCGGACTCATCCCCCGGCGTGCTGATGGTATAGGACTCGTCCAGCGGCTCGCCGGGCCGGTAACCGACCGGGTAGGGATGGCCGTCGGGGGCCTTGCCGACAGCGTGGCACTGGCCGCAGATCTGCGGGTCGGGTGTGTTGACGATCGCGCCACGAATGGCCGCCAGTTCATCAGAACGAGGCCGAACGCCCGCCGCGTCAGCCAGGGACACATGGACGCTGCCCGGCCCGTGACAGGCCTCACATTGCACGCCGTCCTCCAGCCAGGTATAGCTCGCCGTGTCCAGCGCGGTGGTGTGGCAATAAGCGCAGCTGGCTCCCCAGTCATACGCCGGGGCGGGCCACTCCTCGGCCAGCGCCAGAGGCTCCCAGGCGGCTGCCGCCACGTTCCACTGAGCGGGCAGGACAATGTAGCGGCCATCGCCGGCGTCGTACAGGTAGCGCTGCAGGTAGCGTCCGCCGCCCACGGCATAGGCGATATCATCGGCGGTAAAGGGGCGCGGCGCGTCCTCGCTGGGGAGGAGCACGGTACGCACGTCTTCGCCCGCCGCGAAATCGGCCAGGATGGCGGCTTTGTCCGTGCGGGTATCCTGCAAGGCGCGGGCGTGCAGCGTGCCCGCGTAGTCGCGGCTCAGGCCGCGGTGACAGGATCGGCACTCGCTGCCGCCGATATAGGTCGCTTCATCGCCGCCCTGGGCAGCCAGGATGCCGCTGATGAGCAGCAGGCTCAGCCCGGCGAACACCAGACCAGCGATCAAAAGGCGCAAGGGTCGCATGGTTGAGACTTCCCCCCTATCCGGTATGCCTCAAACAAAGCGGTTCGGAGCGTTCAGAGGAAAACGGTCATCTTGGACAATGGTAGCCTGAAGGTGCGCCGCCTGTCGAGTGACGATAATACTGCCTTGGCATGACAGGTTGTGCTCCCCCCTTTTGGGGCAGAACAACCCTCAGGTCACCGGCCAGCTGACCGGCGGCCTGAGGGTCCGGGATCGGGCAGGTTCACGCACCGGTTTACTCCCGGGGCGCGCCCTGGGCGATCCAATCGCGCAGCAGGATGTACTCGGAACGGGCCAGCTGACCGGGATGCCCTTCCTGCAGCAGTTGCAGCAGGTAGCTCTTACCCGGTTCGCCGGGGACGATCACCGGCCCGATGGTGCTGCCGGCCAGCAGGCCGTCGTAATCGGTCAGCCGTAGCCCGAGGGCTGGATCGGTCTCACCGTGGCACTCGCCACAGCGCCGGGTCAGGATCGGCTGGATGGTGGCGTAGGTCAGGCGGGTCTCCTCGCCTTCCGCCGGGGGCAGGACTGCGCCCTCCTCCGTCTCCGGTGCGCCGCTGGCGATCCACTCGCGCAGCAGGGCCATCTGCTCATCGGTGAGGCGGGCGAAATGCCCCTCCTCCAGCACCTCGATGATCAGGCTATTCTGCACGTCGCCGGGCGTGACCGCCGGGCCGCTGCGCCCGCCAGCCATCAGCGTGGCGTATTCGGTCACGTTCAGGCCACGAGTGGGATCGTCCGGGCCATGACACTCGCCACAGGTCTCGGCCAGGATGGGCTGGATGGCCTGGTAGGTGGCAGCGACGGCGGCGAGCGGCTGGCCTTCCGGCGCACCATTGGCTACCCACGCCCGCAGCAGTTCAAGCTGGGCGGTGGTCAGCGCGCCAAAGTGCCCCGCGCCGAGCACGGCAAAGATACGACTGCCTTCCACATCCCCCGGCACCAGCACCGGCCCGTTCCGGCTACCGGCCAGCAAGGCCGCGTAATCGGTCACCTGCAGCCCGGCGGTGGGATTGCTGCCGTGGCACTCACCGCACTCAGCCTGCAGCACCGGGCGCAGGTCCTGGTAGGTCAGCGCCTCCGGCAGCACACCGCCAGGGATTTCGACCCCCGGTGCTTCCTGTAACAGGCCCATCTCCAGGGCCAGCGCCGGCGCATCAAACCCGGCGAACTTCCAGCGCACACCGTGGCAGGCGCTGTTGGAGCAAAAGCTCGTATCGCTCGTCCCGCCGGGGTTTTCCACCGTGTGGCAATTGGCGCAGCTACGGTCAAATTCGTTGTGGTGGCGGCTGATCCAGGTGCTATCCAGGTGCGATTCTGGCTCCAGGCCGGTAGCCAGCGGCATGACCGGCTCAATATCGGTCGGCCTGACCACCAGCGGGATGGAATGGCACAGGTTGCACTCCAGCCGCACAGCTTCGCCTGCGGCGTTGAAATGCTGGCCATCATGGCAACGGAAGCACCCCGGCCAGTCGCGGTGACCGATGTTATCCGGGTGGGTTTGCCAGTTCAGTTCCTGCTCCACATAGTTGTTGGCCGTCCACAGTTCGTCAAGAACCTGGACGGTCTGCGCCACCTGATCGGCGTTCTGTTCGTAAAAGGCCGGGTACAGGTCGCGGTAGTAGTCGTGGAGCGTCTCAAAGGCGGTGCGGGCTTCTTCCGCCGATTCGTACGGCTGGCCAAGCAGAGTCTCGGCCATATAGCGGATGTTCGGCACGCTGCGGGGGATATCCCCCCGGTTGAGGGCGCTATCGACCAGCTGGCGCGGCGGCTCGATCAGGTGAGAGATGCGATTATGGCAGGTCATGCAGTCCATCTGCTTGATCTCGTATTGATCGAGATTCGCCAGGTCGATGTCGGCGTCCTGCGCGACATACTCCGTGGTCGTGCCGTCGGCGGCGGTGACGCGCACCCAGGGGATCTCCTGATCCAGTTCATCGGTGGCGATGTACTCGATCGGGTTTTCCACATGCCAGTGGATGCCAAAGCCCAGCCCTTCACGGGCGCTGCCGCCGCCAGTGTGCATCAGCAGGTAGATCGAATAGGGCGTGTTCTCCTCATTCTGGCGGAAGTGCTTCTGCTCGCGCAGGCTGTCATCGGAGAACTTCGCCGGGAAGTGGCATAGTTCGCAGGTTTCACGGGCGGGGCGCATGCTGCTAACCCGGATCGGGTACTCGTAGCTGCTGGTCAGCGTCGCCCAGAGCAGGCGCATATGCCCGACCTTGCGGTAGGCCTGCTGGATGATCAGGCCGCGCCCGATGTGGCAATCCACACAGAGCACGCGGGCGTGGGGTGAAACCAGATACGTCTGGTATTCGGGCGGCATGGTATGGCAGGTTTCACCGCAAAAAGGGACCGAATTGGAATATTCCCAGACGGGTGGGATGGCCAGCAGCACCACCACGAGGAATGCGCCCACGCCCAGGTACGGCAGGGCGCGGCGGCGGGCAAGCTGGCCTTCTGGAGATGGTGCAAACAAACGGCGGAGTCGGTTCATAAGCGGTTGCCCTTCCGGCAGGGAAGCCAGGTGTCGGCGCAGGCGTCTGTGCAGGCAGTGGCGGGTCCTGGGGGGCGCTTCACGGCGCAAGGTGCCGGGAAGGTCTGCCCCCGGGCCGGGCAGCCCGAGGGCAGACGATACTCAGGATGGGTTAGGACGATCCGGCGCCTACTTGGGCGGCAGGATCGTGGCCCCCGGCACCGGCGAGCCGGTCAGCTTTTCGTAGCTGAGCTGCAGCAGCGCCACCGTGTAACGCAGGTTGTGCACCGCCGCACCGCCGCCACGGGAGAACTTCAGGTTGTAGACCGCGGCATACAGGTCGGCGCCAGCCCCTTCGGGGAACTGGAAGTACGGGTACGAGGGCAATACCACCACCCCACGGGCTTCCAGTTCTGCCTGCAGGACGGCCTGCAACCCGGCGACCTCGTCCTGGTTGGTCTCGATCGTCCCGTCGCCGTCATAGTCGCGGCGGGCCTCAAAGGCAAAGCTGGTCGCGCCGTCATGGCACTGCTGGCAGATGGCGACGTTCTCCGTGCCGTCCACCGGGCTGACCATGGCGAAGGTATGCTGGCCAACCGTCTGATGGCCGGGCAGCGGGTTACCATCGGCATCCATGCCGGGCGTCGGCCCCATGTGGCAGCCGATGCAGGAGTCTTCGACCACGCGGCCATGGGTGCTGGTCGGCAGGGTCTCGCCCCAGGTGTAACCACCGGTGGCGTTCATCAGCTCAGCCGCGGTCGAGTAGTGCGGCGTGCTGAAGCGCCCACCACTGGCCAGACCATCGATCACGGCCACCGGATTGGTGCGCGCGTTATGGCAGCTCATGCAGGTCGCCGCTGGCCCCGCTGAACCGACCTCAGTGCCATCCGGCAGGGTGACCGAGTCGAAGACGCGCAGCTGGTTGGGGTTGCTGGCGTCATGCGGGTCGTGGCAGACCGCGCAGGTGATCACCTGGTAGTCCACACGCTGCTCTTCCGCCGGCAGGCCAGCCGCCCAGTCGATGTAACCGGCGCCGCTATGGCAGCGGACGCAGGCGGCATGATCTTCACCAATCGGATACCAGAAGGCTTCGGCATTCTTCTGAGCGTGGCCGCTCAGTTCCCACTGCTGCGGGAAGACATGGTACGGCTCTTCCGCATGGCACTGGGCGCAAACGCCGTAGTCCAGACCGCGCGAGATCATGGGATCGCGGCGGGTAGCCTCAAAGACGTGCAGGTAACCGGGGCCGTGGCAGCTTTCGCACTGGATGTTGGCCAGGCCAGCCACCTGCGGGAACTCCGCCACCATGGCGTCCCAGTTGCCTTCCTTCAGTTCCGCCGGGAAGGACCAACCGGCTTCGCGGGCAACATCATCAAAGCCGCCATTAACGGCTTCCGGCCGGTTGTTGAAGCCGGTGGTGTGGCAGCTGATGCAGTTGGGACCATAGTGATCGCTGGCCTTGCCATCGATCGCGCGGGTGAACATATCCGCGTGGCCAGTGGCGCTCCAGGCGGCGACAACATCCTCATGGCAGTCCACACACTGATCTTCGGCTTCCTGCGGGCCTTCCAGGTAGCCATTGCCCACATAGGTGGTCGCCAGAACCGACCAGGTCGTCTCGGCGGTGTTGCCATTGGCGTCCGTGGCAGTCAGGGTGAGCAGGTATTCGCCCTCAACATCGGCCAGGAAGATTGCCACCGTGCCCTCGACCAACTCAGCAGCGGAGCCATCCGGCGCTTCCAGGCTCCAGTCAAACGTGAAGCCCTCGACCGCCGGGGCCGGTTGGACGAAATCTTCGATGGTATGCACCATCATGTTAGGGTAGATGCCATAGGGGAGGATGAGGGCCTGCATTGGCTCCGCAGCGGGGTCCTCGCCAGCAGCTACAGCGTAGGCTTCACCGGCCACATACGAGCCAACGCCCACGACCCGGCTGGCCGTGGTGATGATCGGGACTTCCTCCGGTTCCTCGCCGCCCTGGCCGACCACAGCCAGCGCGCCGAATGCCAGCAGCAGAAGGAGTACGCCTGCCGTGACAAATATCTTGCGTGGTAACATAGACAAAGTTCCCCCCTTGTCTAATGTCACACCTGTCCATTGGTGCGAACGGTTAACGATGCCTCAACGAAAACGTTACGATGGTCAGGATAGGTGTACACTATTTGGGTTCGGTCACCTCCTTTTCTGTGCGGATAACGTAGCAAATTCTTACTGGTGCAGCATACCAGCCATTTTAGCACAGTTTTCTCATTTTGCACTCATCCAGTTCTCAGCCAGGACTAAACTCCCAGGATAGGAATCCGGCCCGGTGTGGCGCGCCCTTCACACCGGGCCGGCCCGTGTTCAGTTGATCTCGACCCGGCTCAGGTAAGCCCGGCGGGCGCTGACATCGGTCACCGTGCCGGTGATCGTCAGCATCCCCCGCAGCCGGATGTCCTCCGACGAGCTGCCGACCATGATCTCGATCGTGCCTGGTTCCACCACAAAGTGCATATCTGCGTCGTAAAAGGCCAGCAGGGCCGTATCCAGCGTGAAGGTGACCGTCTTGCGCTCCCCCGGCTGGAGCGTCACGCGGGCGAAGCCCTTCAGTTCTTTGACCGGACGGGTGACACTGGCCACTGTATCCCGCACGTAAAGCTGCACCACCTCATCGCCGGTGCGCGGCCCGGTGTTGTGCACCTCCACACGGACGGTGAATGTCCCCCCTGCCGGGACCTGTTCCGGCTCGATGCGCAGGGAGTCATAGGCGAAGGTGGTATAGCTCAGGCCGTACCCGAAGGGGAAGAGTGGCGCAGGGCTGCCGTCGCGGTAATCGCCGTACCAGTGGGAGCGCCCGCCGGAAGGCTTGTGATTGTAGTAAACCGGCACCTGGCCCACATGATGCGGCAGCGAGACGGGCAGCCGACCCGCTGGATTGACCGCCCCGAACAGCACATCAGCCACTGCCGCTCCGCCTTCCTCGCCCGGCAGCCAGGCCTCCACAATGGCCGGGATATGCGCGGCGATCCAGGGCAGGGCCAGTGGACGGCCATTGATCAGCACGACGATGGTCGGCGTGCCGGTTGCCGCCACCGCCTCCACCAGTTGTTGCTGGACACCAGGCAGGCCGAGATCAAGGCGATCCACGGCTTCGCCGCTGGTGCAATCGGGCGTCAGGCCAGCTTTGTCGCCGACGACAACCACGACCACATCAGCGGCCCGTGCCGCGGCAACCGCCTCTGCAAAGCCATCAGTAGCCGGATCGGTCACGCCGCAACCCGGCGCGTAGAGCACGCGGGTGCCTTCCGCCACTGCCGCCCTGATCCCATCCAGCACGGTAACCATCGGGACAAAATAGTCCTCGTAGGCCAGGCCAGGCTCGTTGGCCCAGGGCAGCGCGGGAACCGCGCCGGGCGTGCCCTCCTCCTGGCGCGACATCACCTCCAGATGGCCGGGGTAGTGATAATCGCCCTGCAGCAGGCGGATGCTATCCGCGGCGGGGCCGATCACAGCGATCGCGCCGAGCGTCCGCGGCAGCGGCAACAGACCGCCTTCGTTCTTGAGCAAGACAATCGACTCGGCGGCGGCGCGGCGAGCCAGGGCGCGCTGGGCAGGAGTATCAAAGACGGTCGCGGCGGCCCCGGCGTCTGCGTACGGATGCTCAAACAGCCCCAGGCGGAACTTCAGGCGCAGCATGTTGGTCACGGCGGCATCCACCAGCGCCATGTCGATCCGGCCCGCCGCCAGCGCCTCCTGCAGCGGCTGACCGTAGCAGTCGCTGGCCGGAAGTTCGCAATCCATCCCGGCCTGCAGGGCCAGACGGGCAGCTTCCGCCCGGTCGGCGGCCACATGGTGGTAGGTCGCCAGGTTCACGATGGCGTTGTAATCGGAGACGATAGCGCCATCAAAGCCCAATTCGCCGCGCAGCAGGTCAATCAGCAGCGGGCGGGAACAACCGCAGGGTAACCCATCCAGTTCGTGGTAGCCGTTCATGATCGTCGCCAGCCCGGCCTCTTTGATGGCGACTTCAAACGGGCGGACATAAACCTCGCGCAGTTCGCGGGGCGGGATGTGCGCCGGCGCCCAGTTCATGCCGCCTTCAGAAGCTCCGTAGCCAACGAAGTGCTTGCCCGTCGCGGCGATGCCCCGCCGCAGGTCGTCGCTCTGCAGGCCGCGCACATAAGCTGCGCCCATGGCGCTCACCAGGTAAGGGTCTTCACCCAGCGTTTCTTCCGTGCGGCCCCAGCGCGGGTCGCGGGCGATGTCCAGCACGGGCGCCAGGGCGTGACGCGCCCCGACCGCCAGCAACTGCTGGCGAATCACATCCGCGATCTGGGTGGCCAACACCGGATTCCAGGTAGCGGCCAGGCCGATGGCCTGCGGGAAACACGTTGCGCCGCGGGCCAGGTACCCGGCCAGGCTTTCCTCGTGGACAATGGCCGGGATGCCCAGGCGAGTCTGTTCAACCAGGTAGCGCTGGAGAGCGTTGATGAAGGCGGCAACCTCACCGGGCAGGAGGGAAGTCGCGCCACCAACCCGGGTGACCTGGCCGATGCCGTGCGCCAGCGGGCCGCGGGCGCGCTCCGCCGAAAACTGGCGACCTTCCATCAGTTCGCGCGACCAGACACAGCCAATCTGGGCCAGCTTTTCTTCCAGCGTCATACGGCCCAGCAGGTCGGCGGCGCGCTCGTCCGGCGACCGCGCCGGGTCCAGGTAGAGAGGAGTCTCAGGGGACACGCGTTTTTCTCCTTCGCTTCAGGTCAGGCGTCATCACAATGCGGGGTTCCCCGCCCTGGCAGGAATCATACACCAGCGGCGGCAAGGTGGGAGCAGAAACGCCGCCCAGCCAGGATGATCACGGCCGGGGGTGGGACCGCCCGCGCAAAAACAGACGGGACGCCCCCTGCCGGGACGTCCCGTTGTGTTCACGCTGTAGCAGCGCCCCGCGTCATAGTTCCAGCGAGGCAAAGAGCAGGTTGTTTTCGTCCGGTTCCGCAGAAACCTTGAAACCGAGCTTATTCAGCAAGCGCAACATACCTGTGTTATCCGGGGAGACCAGCGCCACCAGGCGGCTGAGCTTTTCATCGCGGGCGATGCCGATCAGACGTCTGAGCAGTTCGGAGCCGAGGCCCTTGCCCTGGTAGATGTCGGTGATGATCATGGCGAAGCGGGCTTCATCCGTGCCGTGCAATTTGCTCAGGCGGGCTACCCCCAGGATGGTCGGCTCCCGACCAGTGGTCGTTTCCGCCACCAGCGCGATCTCGCGGTCGTAGTCATTGAAGCAGATACGCGACAGGCGGCTGTGAGCGATGCGCTGGTTGAGATTCATCAACTGCAGGTAGCGCAGGTAAACCGTACGCTCGGAGAGCGACTCATGGAACTTGGCGATCAATGGCTCGTCTTCCGGGCGGATGGGCCGGATCATGATCTGTTCGCCGCCGTTCGATTGCCAGGGCTGGACATACTGGTACGGATAGGGGCGGATGGCCAGCTTGGGCAACTGATCTTCCGTGATCTCCGGGTCGTGCAGGACAATCCGCGCATCCAGCGCAATCAGGTGCTCCGGGGAAGCCAGCAGCGGGTTGATGTCGGTCTCCTTGATCCATTTTTGCTCGGTGATGAGCTGGCTGTAACGGACAAGCAATTCTGCCAGAGCATCAATATCGACCGGCGGCTGGCCGCGAACACCCTTGAGAGCGGTGAAGATCTTGGTCTTTTCCATCATGCGCCGGGCCAGGGTATTGGTTAGCGGAGGCAGGCCCAGAGCGCTGTCTTTGTAGACTTCCACCAGCGAGCCGCCGGTGCCGAAGAGCATCACCGGTCCAAACTGCGGGTCGATGGTGCTGCCGATGATGACCTCATAGCCGCTCAGTTTGACCATCGGCTGGACGGTTACACCCAGGAAGTCCTCCTTGCGGGCGCGGGTATAGACGGCGTCGCGGATGCTCTCGTAAGCCTCGCGCACGGCGTCGGCGTTCTGGATGTTCAGCTTGACACCGCCGACATCGGTCTTATGGGTGATCGTCTCCGAGTGAATCTTGACGACTACGGGGTAGCCCAGTTCCTCGGCAGCCTTGACGGCGTCGTCAGCCGTGGGGCAGACGCGGATTGGGATGGTCGAAATGCCGTAGTAGGCCAGAATCTGCTTGGATTCCGCCTCGGTCAGGATAGTGCGTCCCTGTGCGCGGGCGGCTTCGATGATCTTCGCGGCACTGGCCCGGTCGGGTGCATCTTTGCCAGTGGTGGCAAAGGAGAACGTCGGCGTCTCATAGAGGACGTTCAGGTTGTCGCTGTACTTCCACAGGTAGGAGAAAGCGCGCGCAGCGGCGTCGGGATACTCAAAGGTGGAGATGCCAGCCCGGTTGAGGATATCCTCACCGGCGGCAATACTGGCCCCGCCCATCCAGCTCGCCAGCACGGGCTTGCCCTCGATACTGGCATAAGGTCTGAGCGCCTCGGCAGTGCGGGTGGGATCGGTCATATCCTGCGGGGTGAGGATGACCAGCAGGCCGTCCGCGTTCTCGTCATGGCCGGCGATTTCCAGCGTGCGGGCGTAACGTTCCGGTTCAGCATCACCCAGCACGTCGATCGGGTTATTGTGGCTCCAGGCGGCGGGCAGGAAGGCGTTCAGTTCCGCCATCGTCGCCTCGGAGATTTCGGTCAGCTTGCCGCCGCTGGTGATCAGGGCATCGGTCGCCAGCACGCCAGGGCCACCCGCATTGGTGACGATGGTCAGGTGCGGACCGCGCGGGCGCGGTTGCTTGGCGAGCGTCTCGGCCATGGCGAATAGCTCGGCGATGTCGTTGACACGCACCACGCCACAGCGTTCAAAGGCCGCATCAAGCACGTCGTCAGAGCCGGTCAACGAACCGGTATGGGAAGCCGCAGCCTTGGCGGCGGCGGCGGTACGACCCGGTTTGATGACCACGATCGGCTTGGTGATGGCGACTTCACGGGCAGCGGAGAGGAACGAACGGGCGTCGCCGATCGTCTCCATGTAGATCACGATCGCGCCGGTGCGCGGGTCGTCGCCCAGGTAGTAGATCAGGTCACCCCAGTTGACATCCAGCATCGAGCCGATCGATACAAAATGGCTGAAGCCGACGTTCTCCTGCAGGCTCCAGTCCAGCACAGCGGTACACAGCGCGCCGCTCTGGCTGATGAAGCCGATGTTGCCAGGGCGGGCCATCCCGGCAGCAAAGGTAGCGTTCAGACCACTGACGGGACTCATCACACCCAGGCAGTTCGGGCCGATGATGCGCATCCCACTACTGCGTGCGATCTTGAGGATCTCCTGCTCCAGGGCTGCGCCCGCCGCACCGGTTTCCTTAAAACCAGCGGAGATGATGATCGCACCGGGGATGCCCAGGTCAGCGCATTCCTGAATCAGGGCGGGGATGGTCGGCGCCGGGGTGACGATCACCGCCAGATCAATCTTCTCCGGCACGGATTTGACGTCCGGATAGGCGCGGATGCCCAGCACACTGTTACGCTTGGGGTTGACCGGGAAGACAGTCCCACCAAAGGGGCTGCTGATCAGGTTCCACAGGATGGTACGGCCCACGCTGCCCACGCGCTCGCTGGCGCCGATCACGGCCACATTGCGCGGGGCAAAGATGGAATCCAGGGCCTTGCGGCCACGACCGCGGTAAATCAGGTCGCCGGTGGGGTCAATCACCGGTTCGGCAATATGGTTGCTGGTCAACTCCGCCATGATACAGCCTTTCCTTCGGGTGTTCCCGGAGCATGCAAATCAGGCAGGCGCGGCGTTCCGCGCCGCCTGGGATATTGATATGCGCGCTGAGCAGCGGTGTACTGCTCTTCAAAAGATTGTAGCCACAGTTCTGGCCTCTGTTGTATGCCGAAGATCATACCCCAGGGCGGCCCAATGTCCCGATGCTCCCGGTGCGGCGGCACACAGGAAGCGCGGCTGCAACGCCGGCTTCGCCGCTTGTGGTACGCGCCGGCGGCAGTTGCCCTTAGCGAGCGCCCAAGATACAATGCGGGTGGTCTGAAGATGCGCGATGTAACCGGGAGGGGCGACAGTGGGGCACTGGCCTGACAAATACGTGATCGGCCTCACGGGCAATCTGGCGATGGGCAAGAGCCTGGTGCGCCGTATGCTGGAGCACCTGGGCGCGTATTCCCTGGACGTCGGCGGGCTGGCCTACCAGGCGATGGCACCCGGCGCGCCCGCCTACAAACCGGCCATCCAGATGTTCGGCCTGTGGATCCTGGATGCTGAAAAACGCGTTGACCGGGCCAAGCTGGATGCCGTGGCGTTCTCCCACCCGGAGGCGCTGCGCCGCCGCGAGGCGCTCACCCAGCCGCTGATCAGCCGCGCGCTGGATACATTGATTGGACGCGCCCGCCACCGGGTGGTCGTCGTCGAAGCTATCGACCTGCTGGAAGGTTATCTGGCCGACAAGGTAGACGCGATCTGGGTCGTCAATGCCTCCCCGGAAAACCAGATCGCCCGCCTGGTCAGCAGCGGCCTTTCCGAATGGGAAGCCCGCAAGCGCATCGAACTGCAGAACCCCCAGGCCGACAAGCTCAGCCGGGCTACTGTGGTGATCCAGAACGACGGCACACCGGAACAGACCTGGGCGATCGTCCAGGCGGAATGGAACCGGCTGGGCGCTCAACTGGGCTTCGCTCAGGCTCCGGAGGAAGCGAAAACCATCCCGGTGATGGTCCCACCTGTCGCCGGCAAACTGGACATCAAGGAAGTCGCGATCAGGCGCGGGATGCCCCGCAATGCTGAGGAAATCGCCGCCCTGCTGACCCAGCTGACCGGTAGGCCGCATACCCGCATGGACGTGATGACGGCTTTCGGCCAGAAGAGCTATATGCTGGCCCAGGCCGACGGCCAGAATGTTGGCATCATCAGCTTCCAGGTGGAAAACCTGGTCACCCGCGTCGACCAGATTCTCGTCCGCCCGGACGCCCTGATTCCGGCAGTGGTCACCGGTCTGATCGAAGCGGTGGAATCCTCCTCACGGGAACTGCAGAGCGAGATCGGCTTCCTGTTCCTGCCGCAGAATACGCCCAAAGCCATGCTGGAGATCCTGACCAGCCTGGGCTACACGCTCCGCACGCTGGAGCAGATCAAAGTCCCGGCCTGGCGGGAAGCGGCGCGGGAAAGCCAGCCGCCCAATACGGTGATTTACGCCAAGCAACTGCGCGCTGAGCGGGTGCTCAAGCCGCTATGATGAGGAACACACGTATGATGCAAGACCTGTGGAAGCGTTTGCCAGGGTCGGCCTGGGCGCAGGCCCATCCCCGCCTGACCGCCTGGATTGTGCTTGCGCTGGGCATGGTCATCCTGCTGGCCATTGAGGCGCGGGATGTCGGCCTGTTGCCCGGCCAGTGGATTGCCCTGATCGTAGCGACCGTGCTGGTAGCCGGCGCCTGTATCTGGATCATCACCTGGGACGACGAAGAAGACGAAGATGCCGCTTAGCCCTCCGGCAGGCGTTCCGGCGGATCTGGGGCGGGTACTAGTCGCACTGTAACTCCAGCGTAAAATCGCCTTCCAGGATGATGTATTGCTGCTGCTGCTGGGTGATCCGGCTCTGCAGGGCCGCGCTCAGGATGTACAAACCGGTATCTTCCGGCTGAGCGTTAAGCACCTGCGTGAAATCATCCACAGGCTCGCCGATGGCAATCACCCGGTCTGCCGGAGAGAGCAACTCCAGCGTGACGTCCGGCGGGGCTGCATCTTTCGATTCAGCCAGCCGCAGGATGGCGTTGATCCGTGTCCCGCCTGTAGCGAAGAAAGCAAAGCGAGCCTCCGGGCTATCCCGGTTGAAGGTTCCCTCAATTGCCCGGTCACAGGAGATCGGCTTAACCCCACAATCGACTGTCAGTGCATACAGGCCGCTGGTGTTCCCCTCCGCCAGGCCGGCTCGCGTTGTGGTGACCAGGTACATCCCATCCCTGGGCAGGACATAAACCAGACGGGCATTGGTCCCGTCGCCGCTGTCATCGTCCTGGATCAGCACTTCTTCGGACTCATTACGCAGGATCAGCGCCGGGTCCAGGCCTCCCGCCCCACTCTGCTGATCCATAGCGATCAGCACGGTCTGGCCCGCTTCCCCCTGGAAGAGCCAGTGTTCCTGCCAGTGGTTGCTATCCAGTGAGCCGCTGGCCTGCGTGCCACAGCTCAGGATGTGCGCGGCATCGACCGTTTCCGCCAGCGGTCGGCCTGGTACAGCCTCCCCGCCTGCCAGCAGCGTCTGAATGGCTTTGTTGAGATCAGGTAAGATGATCGCCAGCAGCACCCCGCCCACCCCAACGATCACCAGCGCCGCCAGCGCCAGCGGCCAGCGGCTGCGCCCCCGCCGGGGCGCGGGTTCGGGGCGAGGGGTGGAGACGCGCGGCGCTGTTTGCGCTGTGGCGGCGGGCGCTGATCGCTGCGGGGCGCGCGCCGGCGTCGCCGATGCGGTCCTGATCTGCTCGATCAGGCGCCGCATATCCCGCGAGAAGTCCGGGTCATCGCGGACGATAGCCGCGTTGCGATAGGCCAGGTTGACCAGATCGGGCGGCAGGTCAGCCGGAGCAGGCATGGCCGCCCCGCTGACCAGCACCGGCACCACCAGCACATTCTGGCGCGCCAGACCGGCGGCCACCTCAATGCGGACGAAGTCATGCGGGTCATCGATCCGGCGCCGGCCCTGTTCGTCGGTCAGGCGCAGCCATTGCGGGCCGATAATGACCAGCAGCACGTCGCACCCGCCTACTTCATTCTGCAACACCCGGCGGAAATCCACACCGACCGGAATGTCATCGACATCCTTGAAGACGTGGTCGTCGCCAAAGGCGCGGACCAGGTGATCGTAAATGCGGCCGGTAATGGTGATACTGTCCGCCCGGCGGTAGGAGATGAAAACGCGCGGCATGGCTGCACCTCGGAAGTTAGGCCGTCTTTAAGAGTATCGTAGCACGTCTGCGCGGTGATGTAAAAGATCAGGGGGCCGGGAGGCCGGGCGGTCAGGAAAACGCCCGCAGCACGGTTGCGTCCGCGCGGACTGGCTGCGAACCCATTGCGATCCCCGGCATGTTGGGGAGAGCAGTAGCGGCGCACGCCGGAGGCACCGCTTCAGGATGCCGCCAGCAGCCGACTGACGCTGGCGATCAGCACGTTATCCTGCCCTGGCAGGACGGTGCGCGGGTCCAGCAGGACGCAGTCATCCTGGATGCGGGCGATGATCGGCAACGGCTCGGCGCGCAGGGCAGCGGCCAGCGCATCCGGCCTGGCCACATCCAGCGCCAGCACGAACGTTGGCAGCGTCTCGCCGGGCAGACTGCCGCCGCCGACAGCGCTTTCCGCTGCGATCACGCGCCCGGCTCCGATCCGCCGCCGCCAGCGCATCGCCCGCCGCTGAATGGCCACCGCGGGTGTGCTGATCATGCGCCAGACCGGGATATCCACCAGCGCTGTGCCGCGCCGGTAACTTTCCAGCGTGGCCACCAGCCCGGCCAGCCCCAGCTTGTCCATACGCACAGCCCGGGCCAGGGGGTGTTTCTTGAGCGCGGCGACGAGATCGGCCCGCCCGACGATGATCCCCGCCTGTGGCCCGCCCAGCAGCTTATCCCCGCTGAAGCATACCAGGTCGCAGCCCGCCGCCAGCGCCTCCTGGACGGTTGGCTCATGGGCCAGGCCAAAGGCCGCCGTGTCCAGCAGCGCCCCGCTGCCCAGATCGTTGACCAGCAGCAGCCCGTGCTGGTGGGCCAGCGCGGCCAGATCGGCCAGCGGCGGCTGTTCCGTGAAGCCGATCTGCTTGAAGTTGGAAGCGTGAACGGCCATGATCAGGGCGCTATCGACGGAGATAGCGGCCTGGTAATCGGCCAGCGTGGTGCGGTTGGTGGTGCCCACCTCGACCAGCGTCGCCCCGGATTGAGCCATCACCTCCGGGACACGGAAGCCGCCGCCGATCTGGACGAGTTGCCCCCGGCTGATCAAGGCTCCCCGCCCGCGGGCAAAGGCCAGCAGCACCAGCAACACCCCCGCCGCATTGTTGTTGACGACCAGCGCCGCTTCCGCCCCGGTGACTTCGCAGACGATGCGCTCCGCATGGCGGTCGCGATGCCCGCGCTGGCCTACTTCCAGGTCATATTCGAGCGTGGCATAGCCCGTCGCCACGTCGTGAATAGCAGCCAGGGCGGCATCGCTGAGCGGCGCGCGACCCAGGTTGGTGTGCAGGATGACTCCGGTGGCGTTGATCACCGGGCGCAGTGTCGGAGCGGCCTGGCGGGAGAGCAGATCGGCGGCGCTATTCAGCAGGCTGGCCGCGTCAGGAGCATCCCCCCCGGCCCGGATTGCTTCCCGCGCCAGGTTTAACGTTTCCCGCAACGCCCTGACCAGTGGCTCCCGCCCGTACAGGGCTTCCAGCGTCGCGGCGGTAGCGGTATTGAGCAGGGCGTCTACGGCGGGCAGGGCGCGCAGCCGGCGATTCAGCGTGTCAGTCATGGTTCGGTCTCGTCAGTAGGCAGCCAGAGCGCCCGCCGGCACAGGCCGGAGCGCGGGCGCTCAGCGGCCGGTTGCCCGTTTGAGCAGATCAAACCAGAACGGCGCGCCCTGCATCACCGCCACCGTCGTCAGGATCAGGCCGCCGATTTTTTCCAGCCAGAGCTGCAGCCAGTACGGGCTGTTGCCGGGCACAAAGTTCCACAGGTTGCGCGAATCGTGCAGCGGGTCAAGCGCCGCCAGCGGCTGGTCGGTGGCGTCAACCGCGTCCACCGTCCAGCCGATCGGCAGCCGCAACTCCAGGAACTGGCTCATCGTCTGCCGGGCGATGGCAAAGGAGTCCTGCACCGTTCCCGGATCGGCGGCAGTCAGATCGGTTTCGCTCAGGGTAGCGCCGGCGGCGGCGACGGTCGCCTGGCGCAGCACCGGGTCATTCCACAGCGCGCGGCCCACGGCCAGCGTATCCACATTGAGCAGGATGGCCAGCAGCGCCCCAACCACCAGCGAGAAGAATTGCATCCGCCGCCGGTACAGCTCGCTCAACCGGTTAAGCGTGGTATTGAACCAGTCGGTCAGCTTGAGCTTGGCGTCAGGCAGCGAACGCGCCGTCGCCAGCACCTGTTCCAGCCGGCGACGCAGGTTAGGATCGCTGATCGGCTCCAGCAGGCGGTCAACCAGGGCGCTGTTATGCAGTTGTTCCAGGTATTCCAGCGCCTCTCCGCTGCCCGCCAGGATATCCACAAGCACCTCGGCCAGCTTGTCGGCGGTGATGTTCTTGACCATATCACCGTGCATCAATGCCTGGATGGTCGGGTGCGCCAGAAGACGGGTGCGAACCTCCGGGTCGCTGACCAGCCGACCCAGTTCGGCCACGAAATACTCGCCGCGCACATCCAGCAGGTTCTTGATGATGTTGTTAATCTGGGAGACGAGCAGGCTCATCAACATGTAGACTAGGATCAGCCCCACGCCTACCTCAATAATCGACGATCCCATATCCCCTCCGCCTTGTCTGGCCGGGATACCGACAACCATCCGCCAGTGTAGGATCGGCGCCTGCAAATGTCAATCGGAGCAGGAGGCCAGGAGGCTGCGCTACTGCCCATTGCCCGCGGCCACGGGTGCAGCGCAGCCGGATCGCTGGCAGTCTTGGCCACCGGAGGGCAATCCTGCTGCTCACATCGACCCGGAGCGCGTTATAATCAATACTGTACAAAAAACCAGCAGGGCAAATCACCGCGCCCTGAGGCGCGCCGTGGCGGCAGGTTCCGCTGCTTGTAGACAAGGGGGTTGTACGATGTCACGCCCATTCAAAAAGCTGTTTGGTTTTGGCCCGTGGCGCAAAGGCGCGGACCTGGTGGACGTGATCCGGAGGCAGGGCGTTGAGCGGTTCAATGCGGCACGGGCCAAGAATCCTACCTGGCGGCCGGATTTCAGCGGCGCTTCGCTGGCCGGGATGGACCTCACGTATGCCAATCTCAAAGCGGCCAATCTGGTTGGCGCGGACCTTGAGGGCGTCACAGTGGATAATCTGAAGCTGAGTGACGAACGGGCACGCCGTACGCTGGCCCGGCGCGGCGCGATCGTCGAGTGACCGCCCTATCTCCCCATCCGGGGAATCAAAACCGCCGGAACAGTGCCGGCGGTTTTGATTCGGCGGCGGGTAGCGAGATTACTTGATCTCGACCACCGCGCCTTCGGCCTCCAGCTTGGCCTTGGCGTCTTCGGCGGCTTCCTTGCTGACCGCTTCCAGCACGGTCGCCGGGGCGCTGTCCACCAGGTCCTTGGCTTCCTTGAGGCCCAGGTTGGTGAAGGAGCGGACGGCCTTGATGACGTTGATCTTCTTGGGGCCAACATCCTTGAGGATGACGGTGAATTCGGTCTGCTCTTCCTCAGGCTCGGCTTCCGCGGCGGGGGCAGCGGCGACCATACCGGGCATCATCATGGGCATGCCGGCAGCGGCGGTGACGCCCCACTTTTCCTCAAGCATCTTCTTGAGTTCGGCGGCTTCCAGAAGGGTCAGGCCGCTGAGTTCCTCGACGATCTTTTCCAGGTTAGCCATTGCAGAATTCCTTTCCTCGTCCAGCATTCAGGTGGATAAGCGATGGGTCATGATTCCCCGGCCAGCAGGCTAGGCTGCCTCGGCCTGGGAGTCTTCCTTGGCCGCATAGGCGGCGATCACGTTGAGTACCTGGGTCGCGCCACTGTTGATCACACCGACCAGGCCGGAGGCCGGGGCGATGATCAGCCCGATCAGTTGCGCACGCATTTCCGGAAGGGTCGGCAGCTTGGAGAGCAGATCGACACCGTTAGCGTCGTAAATCTGGCCTTCCACCAGCGCGCCCTTGATCTGGAATAGTTCCAGGCCCTTCTGGAACTCCAGCACCGCTTTGGCCGTCGCCGCAATGTTCTGGCGGGCAAAAGCCACCGCAACCGGCCCCTTGAGCAGCTCTTCCGGCACAGGCAGCCCGACCTGTTCGAGCGCCAGACGGAAGAGGGTGTTCTTGGTGACCACGAAGGTGCTGTCCAGCTCGCGCAACTTCTCCCGCAGGGCATTGAAGTTAGCCATGATCATGCCGTTGTTGGCGGCGATCACAACCCCCTGCGATTCCCTGAGCAACTCAACATACCGCGCGACCAATTCCTCCTTCTTATTCCTGGAGATAGGCATTGATCGGTCCTGCCTCCTTTCAAAAGTGGAACTGATCGATCCCGGCTGCCGCCAAACAAAACGGCCTTTGCAGACGGTAACCTGGCAAAGGCCGGACGTTTCCACCGATTGGGGGGAAAGGCTATGCTGTCCAGTGCCTTCACCTCGGCAGGAGATTAAGCGCCCCGGAGGAACGCGCCTGCTGTCTGCGGCAAAGAGCCTTTTGGTTGGCTGAAGCAGGGCTGATTATAGATGGCC
Organism: Anaerolineae bacterium; assembly: GCA_013178165.1. Lineage (NCBI taxonomy): Bacteria > Bacillati > Chloroflexota > Anaerolineae > Anaerolineae bacterium. Next base: position 80,012 of record JABLXG010000023.1, on the reverse strand, counting down.
ACCGGGGCGGAGTCAAGGCAAAAATCAATCGGGGGTGCTGGCGGCGGCTGGCAGCGTTACGCGCAGGTGGCTGTGACCTTCCCCCCGATTTTTCGGTTCTTCCGCCTTGCGTTCGCTCCTGACCGGCCTCCCATCCGCTGTCATTCAGGCTATTCTCCAGCTCCAGTGTCCCCGTACAGGTAAACGGCACCGCCTGGTGGTGAGGCCGCTTTAGCGCCTTTGTTTGGCCTTGAGCCGATATGGTTGGTCCATCGCCTCGCCTGGCCAAATAGCCAGGCGACCGGCGGCATTCTCTCCGCAATCCGGGCGGGCGTGGTATCATCGTCGGCTGTTGCGCCTGCCCACCGCCGGGGAGTTCCGCCCGCGATGACCGTCCTCAGTGTTGCTTACAATGTGATCAGCCCGATCTTCATCATTGTCTTACTTTCGGCGCTGACCACGCGCTATTTTCCGCTGGAACCGCGCACCGTCTCCACCATGATCGTCTATCTGTTTTCGCCGCTGCTGGTGCTGGGATCGATGGCCAATACCACCCTGCTGCCGGAGGAACTGGTGCAAATTTTCGGAGTGATGCTGGGGCTGACGGTGATGATGTCGGCGCTGGGCTTTGGGCTGGCGCGGCTGCTGGGCTATGACCGGCGGCTGGAAAGCGCCTTTGTGATGACCATCGTCCTGATCAACGCCGGCAACTACGGCATCCCGCTCAACGAGTTCGCCTTTGGCCGTCCGGGGATGGAGCGGGCGACCGTCTACTATGTGGCCTCGGCGGTGATCGCCAATACCTACGGCGTCTTTCTGGCCTCGCGGGGGACGGCTTCCGCCCGCCAAGCCCTGCTCAATGTGTTCAAGCTGCCGATGGTCTACTGCCTGGTCATCGGCCTGGCGCTGAACTTCACCGGGACGAAGCTACCGCTGCCGTTGCAGCGGGTGACCGACCTGCTGGGCAGCGCGGCAGTGCCGGGGATGCTGGTACTGCTGGGGATGCAACTGGCGCGGGCCTCGCTGCGGGGCCAGATCAGGCCCATCCTGTTCTCCGCCGGGATGCGGCTGGTTATCTCCCCGCTGGTGGCCGCCGGGCTGGCGCTCGCCCTCGGAATCAGCGGCCTGACGCGGGACGTCGTGATCGTGGAATCGGCCATGCCTACCGCCGTGATGACCAGTGCACTGGCGATTCAGTTCGACGCCGATGGCGATTTTGTGGCGGCGTCCATCCTGCTCAGCACGGTCGCCAGCATCGCCACGCTCAGCCTGTTGCTGGCTCTGCTGGGCGTCTCCTAGGCCGGGAGTAGATCACGACTGCGATCGGCGCGCCCTGACCCGCCGCCGGGCCGCCCGGACCACGCGCAAGAAATGGCGCAGGTGGTGCAGCGGGCGGATGTGGCTCTTTTCCCCGGCGTAAATGGTGCGAATGGGCACCCAGGCCAGCTGGTAGCCTTCCGTCACGCAGACGGTGATCATCTCCACCTCAAACTCAAAGCCCTGTTCGGCGCTGTTCAGCACGGCCTCCATCAGGCGGCGGGAGATCAGGCGGTAGCCGGACTGGTTATCCGGGATGTGCTGGCCGAGCGCCCAGGAAAACAGCAGCGTCCCCAGCGTATTGGAGACACGGCGCACCAGCGGCATCCCGGCGAAGTCCCGCCTGCCGATGATCAGGTCGGCCCCGCCCTGCGCGTAGGCTTCCAGAAAGCGCGGGATTTCATCCGGGGCGTGCTGCCCATCGGCGTCCAGCGTGATCACGGCCTCGTAGCCTTCCTTCAGGGCGTGGCGGAACCCGGCCCGCAGGGCGGCGCCCTTGCCCTGGTTGGGGACCTGCCGCAGCACGGTCGCCCCGGCAGCCTCCGCCAGCGCCGCCGTGCTATCGCTGGAGCCATCATCGACAACCAGCACAGGGATGTGCTGCCGCGCCCCGGCGACAACCGGCGCGATGCGTTCCTGTTCGTTATAGGCGGGGATCACCGCCAGAATGTGTTGCATAGGCTAGACCCAGTCCTCGTAGGTTTCCTCAATTTCCTGGCGCAGGCGCAAAAAGCTGCGGTAACGCTGCAGGGCGATCTCGCCGCGGCGAACCGCCGCGCGGACGGCGCAGCCCGGCTCGTGGGTGTGGGTGCAATCCGGGAATTTGCAGTCGGCCACATAAGGCGCGATATCCACGAAGTAGGCTTCCAGCTCGTGCGGCTCGACATCCCAGATGCCGATGGCGCGGATGCCGGGCGTGTCGGCCACATAACCACCGCCGTCCAGCTTGAACAGTTCCCGGTGGACGGTGGTATGGCGACCCTTGGCGGTGGCCTGGCTGACCTCGCTGACGCGCAGCCCCAGCCCTGGCTGGATGGCGTTGAGCAGGCTGGTCTTGCCCACGCCGGACGGTCCGGCCAGGATGGAGATCTGGCCGGTCAGCAGATCGCGCAGGGCGTCCACACCCTGGCCGGTGACGGTGCTGGTGTACAGGACGGGATAGCCCAGCCGTTCATACAGGTCAAAGATCGCCCGCGCATCCTCCGGGGACGGCAACAGGTCGATCTTGTTGCAGACGATGTGAATATGGGGGATGCGGCCCTTTTCTGCCGCCACGATCAGGCGGTCAAGAGCGCGGGGATTAGGCGCTGGCTCAGCGGCAGCCAGGATGAAGACCGCCTGATCGGCGTTGGCGATCAGCACCTGCTGGCGGCCCTGTAGCTCGGCTGACCGGCCCCCGGCGTGATCAGCGCGGGAAAGCACGCGATCGCGCGGATGAACCCGTTCGATCACCCCGGTGCCATCCGGGCCGGGCGTGATCGTCACCCGGTCACCAATGGTGCACAGGTCGCCCGGTTCGTCTTCTTCCTTGCGGATACGGCGGTTGGCCTCTTCCTTGAGCCGGCCCCGCAACTGGCAGACAAACAGGCCCTGCGCCGTTTCTACCGTAAAGAAACCACTCTGTTGTTTGATGACCAGCCCTTCCAGAGTCGTCACATGTTTGTTCCTCCTGGCTTCTCAGTATCCTGAATCGGGCGCGCCTGCCTAGAGCAGCGTGTCAGCGTCAGCGTTTTCGGCAAAGGCGACGCCTTCAATGAAGCCGCGTGCTCGTTCGACATACGGGTAACGGGCCAGCGCCGCCCAGAAATCCGGACTGTGATCGGGGTGAAGGCGGTGGGTGAGTTCGTGGGCGATGACGTAATCGATCACATACTGCGGCCAGGCGCGGATGCGGGCGCTGATGCGAATGTCGCCATCGGTGCTGCCGCCGGTAGTACAACTCCCCAGCCGCCGTTCCATATTGTCGACCCAGCGGATGGTATGCCAGGTCAGTTCGCCGCCGAAGTAGCGGCGGTTGATCGCCTCGGCGCGCTTCTGCAGGTCGGTATCCTGGCGGCGGCGGGCGCGGGCGCGCTGCTTGAGCACACGGGCGATGATGCCATCTGTGATACGCGCCAGTTCGGCGGGGCGGGCATGGCGCGGAGCGCGAATCTCAATCGCCCCATTGTGGGCGCTCCAGCGTACGTTGCGGCGCAACCGATCGTCGTAACGCACCGTGACGCGCAGTCGATCCCCGCCATCGACGATCTCGCGCTCAAACAGAATCATGCCCTGGCCTCCATCCGCCGGTCAGTGGCCGGGAGGCGCGATAGCACTCCCCGGCGTGGCGCAAGGGTGATTATAACAGAATCGACCGGCAGGCGGCGGCGCAGCCCCGGCAGTGATCAGCAGGAAAAGAAGCCGGGAGGCCGATCCACTGCCCATTTTCTATTCTCTGTTCCCCACTCCTGCTAGCGTGTCGGGGCAAAGTGCGGGGCAGGCCAGCGTTTGGGGTTGCCGACCAGCGCCTGCCCCCGGCCATCGCGCACGGTCAGCCGCCAGTCCACCGTCGGGCAGGAATCGCTGTCCTCGAAGGTATCCGGGTTGAGCACCAGCAGGTACGTGTAGGGGTAGGGCATGGTGTTCAGCGTGGCACGCTGGCCCAGCGTGTACACATGCGCCTCCGCCATCTTGGGGATGATTCCCACGCCGACCAGCCGGAGGCTGGGCGGGTAGATTTCGAAGGTATAGATGCCCGGTTGGGTGACCAGTACATAGTCCACGCCAAGTGGCTGGACACCCGACTGACGCGGCCTGACCTCGCCGGGGCCTTCCACCAGGCTTTCCACCCGCACGCGGGCATTGAAGTTTTCTGCCAGGGCGTAGTCGCGCAACAGGTTGCGGATGGCGAAACGCTGGATGATCTGCTGGGGCGTGGTGCCCAGCTCTTCCGCCAGCGCGTAGAAGCTGGCCATGCCTTCGTGGTCGACGATCAGCTCCCACAGGCGCTGCACCGCCCGCCGCCCGTAATCCCTGGCCAGCGAATCGATCAACAGCCATTCGGCGTAGATGCGCATATCATACTGGCCTCCCGCGGGCGTGCTACCCACGCACAGGTCGGGCGTGGCGAAGAGATCGCCCACATAGGGAGAAGCATCTTCTTCTTCCGGAAAGACCTGGGTCTCCATCCAGGTTGCCGTGGCCTCATAGTACCATTGGCCGCCGATATCGTTCAGATCGTAGCCGAACTGGATGGCGTGGTGAAATTCATGGGCCAACGTCGCCCGCATCAAGGCCAGGGCGTCCGGATCATTGTCGAAGTCGTTTTCGATGGCCAGGTAGCTGTAGGAGGCCCAGCCTTCCGGGGCGCTGGTGGCGGGGTTATCGCCCAGGAGCGCCTGCGGTTCGGTATAGCCCAGCATGGTGCCGTCAGCCAGAGTGTCGATCAGGTACACGTCGTAGCGCGTATCGCCGCCTTCGCCGCAATCGGCGGGCGGGGCAGGCCAGCCGAACTCGTTGATCTCCCGCTTCCAGACCGAATCGATGATGGCCGCGACCGCCGCCGCATACTCGGTGGTGACCGCGTCAGCCCCGCTACGGGTGTAGTGCAGGATAAAGAAGCGCGTCTCCAGAGTCTCCTCCGGGCCGCTGAGTTGCGGGCGCTCCTCCAGCACCGAGCAATCGGTGAAGTTGATGCCCATGCCGTTCAGGGGGATGGCCGAACGGGCAGCGGTCCCGCCCTCAACGGCGAAAGGAGCGCCGGTCGGTGTGCCCCGTCCGTCGAGGATAGCCGGTTCGTCCAGGCCGATCAGCAGGCGAAAGCTGCCGGTGGTGGTTTCATCGTAGCGGGTGACGGCGAGCTGGTAGTCGCCAGCCTCGGTAATGGTGTAGCTGAGCGCAGCGTTGTAGTTGCCGCCACTGTCATCGTCCTCGCGCAGCACTTGGGCGAAGCTGGAGGTGCCCAGCCCCAGGTAAGTGTCCAGACCGCCGGAAGTTGCCTGGGCATAGGCATACAGGGTGTGGCCGGCGGGCAAACCGCGCAGGTTGTACAGCACCACTTCGGCGTTGTCATTCACGCTGCCGATGAAGACCTGTACGCGCGGTGTCCCCACCTGGGCCTGGATCGGCCCGGCAGCCGCCAGCAGCGCCGCCAGCAGCGCCGCCAAACTCGCCAGATTCCGCTTCATGGTGTCACTCCCCTGTTTCCGGCGGCCGCCAATCCCCCCCCTGGCCTCATTATAGGCTGATTCCCGGCAGATGCGGGAATACGGCGTGGATGTCTGGCGGGTGCGATTGACCTCCAAAACCCCGGCGCTCCTTATTGCTGAGGAGCGCCGGGCATTCGGGGAATTTGGGGGTGTGGTCTTACCGGGATTGTGGGGGGCCACCAATCCCGCGCCACAATCTAACCATACTGCCAGTGGCAATGGCGTGCTTGACGCCTGCCATGCGTCATCCTTGCGCTTGGCTGACGCCTGGCTTGCATGGCTGGCAGGATGACTGTTGCAGTCAAAAACAAGTATATTTCAAGAAGACTTTTCTTTTTTTATCGTGGCAGCGGCACCACTGCCGCGCAGTGCGGCTGCTGCCGCCGGTAGGATCGGGCTAAATCTTGTTGCGGAAGATCAGGCCAAAGCCGCGCCGGGTGACAATGTACTCGTGCGTTGGGTCGGCCTCAGCCAGGCGCTTGCGCAGGCGGCTGACCAGCGCGTCAAGCGTCTGATCGCTGATCGGCTCCTGGCCGCCCCAGACTTCCTGGCGGATTTCCTCACGGGTGACCACCGCGCCTGCCCGCTCGACCAGCAGGCGCAACAATGCAAACTGCCCCGGACTGAGCGGCGGGTCCAGCCGCCGCCCGTCGATGCTGACCGCCGCCAGGGCATCATCGAGCACCAGCCCCGGGATCGGCGCATCAACCAGCGGGATCGTCGCCGTCGAGGCCGGATCGTCAAACTCGATCTGGCACTCCCCCCCCAGATTGATCACATCGCCGGAGCGCAGGCGGCGTGGTTTGTGCGGTTCGATGCGCTGGCGGTTGACATAGGTGCCATTGGTGCTGCCCAGATCGGTGATAGTCACCTGCTCATGCGTGAAATCCAGCCGGGCGTGCAGCCGGGAGACGCCGCTTTCATCCAGCACCAGGTCACAGTCGCGGGCGCGGCCAATGGTGAAGGGAAAGTCGCTCAGGGTCACCCGCCGGGTGCGCCGGACGTCCTGGCGGATGGTGAAATACGGTTCGTGGCGGGGTGATGGTTCGCTCACAGGCACTTTGCCCTGTTGATGCCCCGCGCCGGAAAGGCGCACAGATCGCGGCATGGAGCGCTTGCTCCATGATAATCCATTAGCGGCAGGCTGGCGATTCTGCCTGCCGTTATCAGTATCTGCCTATCAGCCGGTGGAGGGGCAATAGTTCCCCGGTACCGGCCTCAGGTGGGCGACAGCGTGTTGTCTAGTCCTGAACTCCCAACCGTTCTTCCAGCTCGCGCATGGCGCTGAGCAGCAGTTCCTGGCGCAGGCTGGCGGTTACATCCCCCCGTGTGCGTTCCAGCACAGCCCGGAGCTGATCGACGCGGTGGCGCAGGCCGCCGGTGATCGCGTCCGGATAGCCGAAGCTGAACAGCACGTCATAGATGGTGTCCATCACGTCCAGTAGCCGCCGGGCCTCGTCCATCTCGCCGTCGCGCAGCAGGTTGAGGACATGCCGCCGCAGCTCGGAGGCGGCCTCAGCCAGCCCGTTGAGGTAGGTGCTGCTTAGCACGCCCAGCGCTTCCGGCGTGGGCAGGTCGGCGTCACCGCGCACCAGAGCGCGGGTGATCATGGCCTCGACGTATTCCTTAAAGGCGTCCTGGGTGTAGCCAGTATGCTCCAGCACGGGGTATTCGGCCACAAAAGCCCGCAATTCATCCGCTGCCGCCTGGAGCGCCTGCGCCTGCTCATCGACGGCATTCCACTGGCGGCGCAGCACCGTGCGGATCATCTCCGCGCACAGGCGGACCAGTTCACGGGTGTGGTTGAGCACGGCGTCACGGCGGGCGTTCATGGCCTCGAATTCGGCATGAATGGCGGCGGCGATGGCATCCAGGTTATTCATGGCCGCTATCCCCGCTCGTTTCTTCGGGCGTCGCCCCACCGATCGGGCGGGTGACGCTGAACAGCTGATCGGCTAGCGACGGCGGGGTTTTGATCTCGCCGTAAGCGGCCTCGTACTTGGCCAGACTCTCGCCGAGCGCCTTGTGCAACAGCTTGGCATTGGTCGGGCTGAGAATCAGGCGCGTCTGGACACGGGTCTTGAACACACCGGGCAGCACCTGAGCGAAATCCAGGATGACCTCAGAGAGCGAATGGGTGATCATCGCCAGATTCATGTACTGGCCTGGCAGGTCAGCGGGCACTTCGACTTTGATCTGGGCGCGGCGCAGCGGCTGATGAGCGGACTCGTTAGCCGGGCCATCACGCGGGATTCGGTCGGTCATCGGGCCATCCTAGAACGGAATATCCTGCAGGTCTTCCGGGGCAGAGGTATTGTATTCGCCTTCGCCGGGGGTGTAAGCGGCTCCGCCTTCTTCGCGGCGACCCAAGAACTTGACATCGCGGGCGGTCAGTTCCAGCGTGGCCCTGGCGTTGCCTTCGCCGTCGATCCAGGCGGAAGCGTCGACCTCGCCGGTGACCAGCACCTGGCGGCCTTTGCTCACATACTGGTTGACCGTCTCGGCCAGTTTGTTCCAGCAGGTCACGCGGAACCAGGTAGTCTTTTCGCGTTGCTCGTTGCTGGTGCGGTCAGTCCAGCGGCGGCTGACAGCCACCGAAAAGTCGCAAACCGCCTGCCCGCTGGGCGTATAGCGCAGCTCAGGGTCGCGGCCCACATTGCCCACAATCACCGTATACTGGTACATACGCTTCTCCTTCTCGCACGCGCCGGGCTACAGCCCCTAGTATACACCCCGGCGGGGTAATTCCTTCCACACAGCGTTACAGCGGTATTATAGCACATCCGTTCCATTCTGGCACGATCGGATTACCTGCTGATCGGCCTGCCTGAGCCGCCGTCAGGGCAGGCATCCGGCGAAGAAAGCCAGCACGCGGGCATCGTAGGCCGCCGGATCGCGGCGGCAGGCGTCGCGGTGACCCGCCCCGGCTACCAGCCATAACTCCCCGTGCGAGGCCAGCGCAGCCAGGCGGCGCGCCCCGGCGACGGTGTTGAACGGGTCTTCCACGCCGTGAATGAACAGCACAGGCATGGGACACGCCCGGCCCAGCGCAGGGGATCGGCCCGCGGAATCCACACCCCGGCCCGCAGGGAGGCCGCCAGCAAGATCGCCCGCGCCGGCAGGATCATCAGCGCCGGGGGGATACCCTTTATCCGCCCCAGCCCGGCGATGGCGTCGGCGATGCGCCCGATCGCGCCATCGGCCACCACCGCCCGGATACGTCCATCCAGGGCTGCCGCGATCAGCGCCACCCCTGCCCCCATGCTGAAGCCGAGTAGCCCGACGCGGGTGATCCCATGGGTGGTTTGCAGCCAGTCAAGCGCAGCCAGCACGTCCAGGTATTCCCGCGCGCCAAAGGTGACGGCATGCCCGCCGCTGTGGCCATGCGCCCGCAGATCGAACATCAGGACGTGCCAGCCAGCCTTTGCCAGCCGGGCAGCCGTGGCCGTGTCCCCATCCATGCTGCCATTGTGGCCGTGGACGATCACGATTGTCCGGCTGGATGGCTGCGGCGGCTGAATCCACCAGCCGCGCAGGAGCGTGCCATCCTGCGCGGTGAACTCGACCGCTTCATAGGCCAGTCCGTAGGCGGAGGGGAGATCGGGGCGATCCGGAACACGCCGGCGCAGCAGGATGGTGCTGGCCCGCCAGAGGCCCACGCCCGCGATCAGGATCGCTGCCTTCCCCAGGGATCGCAGCATGGCGCTATTCCGCCGGCTCGTCCTCGATGAAGCGCACCTCAAACATACTGGGCCAGTGTTTGCCGGTCAGCAGGAAGGTTTCGCTTTCCGGCAGGTAGACAATGCCGTTGAGCACCTCGCCAGATTGCAGCGCTGCCCGCTGTTCGGAATCCAGCAGGTCGGCGGCATTGATCAGGGCGACCACATTGCCGTTGGTTTTATCGATCTGGACGATGTAATCGAGCGTGTAAATATTGGCGTACAGGTAGTCGCCGACGCATTCCAACTCATTAAGGCTCTCGACCGGCTGGCCCTGGTAAGTCACCAGGCCGCGATCGATCACCTCGAAGGTCTGCGGGTCGCGCAAGGTGATGAAGGCGCTGCCATTGCTCATGTAGAGGTACTGGCCGTCGTAGCAGAGGCCCCAGCCTTCGCCCTCGTAGGTGTAACTGCCCACCTGCTCAAAGGTATTCAGGTCGTAGACGAAGGCGGTGCCTTCCTTCCAGGTCAGCTGGATCAGGCGGTCATCGACGAGCGCCAGCCCTTCGGCGAAATACGCTTCATCGATTGGAACGCTGCGGATGACCTCGCCAGTCTGTGGATTCACCTCACGCAGGGTGGATTCGCCGTACTGCCCTGCGCTCTCATAGAGGGAGCCGTCATGGAGCAGCAGGCCCTGCGTGTAGGCGGTCGGGTCATGCGGGCGCACGCCCAGCACTTCCGGGCGCAGACGGGCCGGCTGGAAGCCTTCCTCAACCGGCGCGGGGCCATCTTCGCGGCCCCAGTTCAGGCTAAAGGGGTCAAAAGCCTCCAGGACAGGGCTGAAGACCTCCTCAAACAGGGCGTCGCGCTCGGCCTCCGGGGCCAGCATCCCCACCACGTAAGTGCCCAGCGGGTTGTCGATGCTGGCCAGCGCCAGGTCCATAACCAGCGGCCCCAGCTGCGATGCCTCTACATTCAGGCGGTACAGTTCCCAGGTCAGCGCGGCGGTTTCCAGCGTGGTGGAGTCTTCCGGCAGGGCGGAAGCGCCAACCTGCTGGGCGAGCACGGTGGCCACCATATCGCGGGGGAAGCCCAGCGCGGACTGTTGCATCAGCAGCACGGCGTCTTCGGCGCTGCTCATGCGGCGGTAGGTCCCCGCGCCGACGCGTGTCCAGCCGTCCGGGGCAAGGCCACTGAAGCCCATGTTGTGATCGGTAAAAGGGGTGAAGGTGACAACCTCTCCACCCTGGGCCAGCGCCGGGCTGGCGGGCAGGGCGAGCAGGAGAGCCAGGCACAGGGCGATCCACAGCACAAAACGGTTCATGTTGGTCTGATCCCATCTCCAGGCAACAACGCGTTGCCGTGCGCCCGCCCTAAGGCCGGCGGGCAATGCCGATCTGGTTGACGCCCAGGCTCAACGGGGTGAGCGTCGTCCGGGTAATCACCTGCAGGAAAGCCGGAAAGCCAAACAGTCCGAACTGCACAGCCCTGGGGATGACTGGCAGGTAGGGCACATCCCACAGGCCATCGCCAAAGTGACGCAGCATCCGGAAGCCCGCCGCCTGGCACCAGGCCCGCCACTGCGCCGGCGGCTGGCAGTTGATATGGGTCGGGTCCTTGCCGATGGCATCCGTCGCCGGGTCCTTGAAGCGGCGCAGGCTGTAGCCGGGGTTGGGCGTGGCAAAGAACCACAGGCCGCCCGGCTGCAGCAGGCGGTACACCTCGCGGATGGTGCGGGCCGGGTCGGGCAGGTGCTCGACGACATGCAGCGCCACCACGACATGGAACGCGCCGTCAGAGAAGCCGCTCAGGTCATCGGCGCTTTGCACCAGGGCGCGGGCGCGCGGCGCGTTGCGCTGCGTCTGGGCGACCGTCCAGGCGTCCAGGTCGATGCCAGTGCAGGTGAAGTCATCCTGCAGCAATCCCAGCAGATGGCCCAACCCGCTGCCCAGCTCCAGCAGAGTGCGTTCCGGCCCGCCGGGCGGCGCAAAGCGGCGCACCAGCGCGGCGTAGTAGCGCCGGGCGAACCAGTACATGCTGAAGCGGCCCAGCGGGCGGTCAGCGTAGTTGTAACGCTCGAAGTACTTCTGGCCGTACTCATCCAGCGGTACGGGCGGCGATGCGGGCGTGGGTGAAAGTGGTGGCCGGTCGTTCATGGCGGGGATTATACCGCTTTTGGCAGCCAGAAAGCAGGCAGCAAGTAGAGGGTTCGATTCGTGGCAGCGACAGGAGGTTGTGCTGCCCGGAGCAAGCCATGGCTGCCCACCGGTCAGTCACCGGCTCGCTGATAACGTTTGCCTGCCTCCTTCAAAAGCATCCCGTTACGACAGGCAGACCGGGGTTGGGTTGCAGCCTTGCCCGCCTTGCGGCCTCCGGGTCTCCCGGCCTCGTTTTCATGGCTCTGCTCTCTGGCCTCCTGCCTCTTTTTTCGCTGCCCGCGCCATGTATAATCGGCCCCTGGATTTTCGCCGTCCTATCCTGTCCGGGAAGACTCATGACTCAACCACCCTACGACCGCCAGATCGCCGCCCGGCTGGGCGTCCAGCCGGAGCAGGTCGCCGCAACCATCGCCCTGCTCGACGAAGGCAACACCGTGCCCTTCATCGCCCGCTACCGCAAGGAAGTCACCGGCGGGTTGCAGGACGAGACGATCCAGAAGCTCACCGGCCTGCTGGAACGGTTGCGTGCCCTGGATGAGCGCCGCGCCGCCATCATCAAGTCCATTGAAGAGCAGGGCAAGATGACCCCGGCGCTGCTCAAGGACCTCGAAGCGGCGGAGACGCTGGCCGCGCTGGAAGACCTCTACGCGCCCTACCGCCCCAAGCGCCGCACACGGGCCACCATCGCCCGCGAGAAGGGGCTGCAGGGGCTGGCCGACCTGATCCTGGCGCAGCCGCACAGCCCGCAATCCGCCGGGGAACTGGCCGCCTCTTTTCTCAATGATGAGGTGCCGACCGTTGAGGAGGCGCTGGCCGGGGCGCGGGACATCGTGGCGGAGGCGATCAGCGAGAGCGCACAGGTGCGCGGCGAGCTACGCGCCCGCACTCAGACCTATGGCCGGGCGCAGGCTGCCCGGATCGAGGGCGCGGAAGACCCCAAACGTACCTATGAAACCTACTACGAATTTGAGTACCGTATCGGGCGTCTGCGCCCTTACCAGGTGCTGGCCATCAACCGTGGCGAGGCGGAAAAAGTGCTGCGCGTGCACATCGCCATCGATGAGCGTGACTGGCAGGAGGCAGTCGCCCTGCTCGTCAGGCCCGACCGGCGTTCCCCCCTGGCGGAGCAGTTGCTGGCCGCCGCCGATGACGCCGCCCGCCGCCTGCTGATCCCGGCCATCGAGCGTGATGTACGCCGTCTGCTGACCGAACAGGCGGAAGAACATGCCATTCAGGTCTTTGCCACTAACCTGGGCAACCTGCTCAGCCAGCCGCCGCTGGCCGGGCATGTGGTGCTGGGCATCGATCCGGCCTACCGCACCGGGTGCAAGATCGCCGTCGTTGATCCCACCGGCAAGGTGATCGACACGGCCACGATCTACCCGCACGAGCCGCAACGCCGCTGGCGGGAGGCCGCCGCCGAACTGCTCCGCCTGATCCAGCGTCACGGCGTCACCCTGGTTGCCATTGGCAACGGCACCGCCTCCCGCGAGACCGAGCAACTGGTCGCGGAGATCACCCGCCAGCTGGAGGGGGTGCATTACCTGCTGGTCAGCGAGGCGGGGGCGAGCGTCTACAGTGCCAGCGCCCTGGCCCGCGAGGAATTGCCCGACCTGGATGTGACCCTGCGCGGCGCGGTTTCCATTGCCCGGCGCGCCCAGGATCCGCTGGCCGAGCTGGTTAAGATCGACCCGAAGGCCATCGGCGTGGGCATGTACCAGCACGATGTGGATCAAAAGCGGCTGGCCGCCGCGCTGGACGCTGAAGTGGAGAAGATCGTCAACCGGGTCGGCGTGGACGTCAACACGGCGTCGGCGGCGTTGCTGCGCTATGTGGCCGGCATCGGGCCGAAACTGGCGGCGAATATCGTCGCCTACCGCGAGGAGCATGGCCCCTTCACCAGCCGGGCTGAGCTGCGCAAAGTGCCGGGTCTGGGGCCAAAGGCCTACCAGCAGGCGGCGGGCTTCCTGCGCATCCGCGGCGGGCGCAACCCGCTGGACGCCAGCGCCATCCACCCGGAGAGTTACGCGGTGGCGGAAGCTGTGCTGAAGGCAGCGGGCGTGACCATCGCTACGCCGCCCGCCACCAGGGAAGCCGCGCTCAGGACATTGCTGCAACAGCGCCCCCTGGGCGCCCTGGCGGAAGCGCTGGGAGTCGGCGTGCCGACCCTGACCGACATCTTTGAGCAACTCATCCGCCCTGGCCGCGACCCGCGCGAAGACCTGCCCACGCCGATCCTGCGCAGCGATGTGCTGCGCATGGAGGATCTGCAAGCCGGGATGATCATGCAGGGGACAGTGCGCAACGTGGTCGACTTTGGCGCCTTTGTGGATATCGGCGTCAAGCAGGACGGCCTGCTGCACACCAGCCGGATACCGAAGGATGTGCTGCTCGCCGTGGGCGATGTGATTGCCGTTGAAATCCTGAGCGTCGACCTGGAACGCGGGCGGATCAGCCTGGGCTGGGCAGGATAACCACCCCTGAGCGCAGTCGCGCCATAGCACGGACGGCCTCCCGGCCACCTCTCTTGCCATCTGCCGCAAGCGGGATGCTCCCGGCTATGCTATGATCCGGGCAAAGGTTACGGCGACAACAGGACTGAACAGGGGATGCCCGATGATCCTCCGCAAGTATCCTTATCTACTGCCGGGAATGCTGGTGCTGACCGCGGCGCTGGTTTCCGGCAGTCTGCTGTTCGGGCCGACAGGCGCGCTACCGATTGCCGCCCAGGGCCGCCAGCCCATCCCGACACTCTCGCCGACGCCAGTGCCTTCACCGACGCTGACTCCCACGCCCAACCCAACCGCCACTGCCGCCGCCGCGCATTTCACCATTCAGCAGGCGGAGATGATCTCACACTATCCGGCGGGCGTGGAATATGTGTTCCGGGCCAAGAGCAATGCCGGGGCCATTGAGCGCGTTCAGGTGATCACCTGGGAAGGGGATGGGGCGACCAGCAGCAGCCCGCTGAGCTGGGATGCAGAGCGCGGGGCGTTTGTATACTTTGATCGCCTGTTCAGCCCACCCTGGCTGCCATTGAACTTCCGCTTCCGCGCCGTGGATAGCGCCGGCAACATGATCCAGACTGCCGCCATGACGGCTGAGTATGCTGACCTGACCCGCAAGTGGATCCGCCGGGAAAACGATGAGATCGTGGTGCTGATGTTTGGAGCGCGTCAATCGCTGGCCGATGATCTATTCGCCAGCGCTACGGAGGCCATGCGACGGCTGGAGGATGCCTTCGGGTTCGGGCTGGACTTCCGCCCCTACGTGGTGGTAATGCCCGACCGGGCCAGCTTTGAGGAATGGCAGGAGTATCCTGAGCCGTTTCTGGCCGGCCTGACACTCAGCGAACGGGGTTATACCATCCAGACCCTGCAGTGGGGGGAAGATGACCTGATCTATACCACCGTGCCCCACGAATTGACCCACATCTTCCAGGGCTTCATCAGCAAGGCGCGGGACATCCCGGCCTGGTTTACCGAGGGCCACGCTTCGTACTTTGAGACGGTGAAGGACTACGACTACGAGCAGCGGGTGCGCGATGTGGCCGCCTACCCGTCGTTCCCCACGCTGCAGGCTGATATTTCCACGGAGTTCCCCGGCCCGGACGGACGCGGTCGCTGGGTCTATGACCTGGGCTATTCGTTCATCAACTACTGGATCAGCACTTACGGGATGGAATCGCACCGCATTTTCTGGCAGGCGCAGCGCACC
Organism: Anaerolineae bacterium; assembly: GCA_013178165.1. Classification (NCBI taxonomy): domain Bacteria; kingdom Bacillati; phylum Chloroflexota; class Anaerolineae; species Anaerolineae bacterium. The sequence goes on along the minus strand of JABLXG010000023.1, from coordinate 64,991 downwards.
ATGCGCTTCAAAGATGCGCTGGCCGCCGCGACCGGGGTCAGCTTTCAGCAACTGGAGGATGAGTGGCGGGCTTACATCGGCGCGCCCGGCCCGGCCCCAACCCTGATCCCGACGCCCACGCTGCCGCCATTCCCCACCGCGCCAAGCATGCCCAACGCGGGGAGCAGCTGAGCATCACAGCGCGGCTCAGGTCCGGCGCTGGACAACTAACTGGCGGGCCTCCTCCAGTGTTTCGGCCACGAGCAGTCGCCTGGACAGCCGGGTGAACATCCGGCGGGCCACGCGGACGACGGCGCTGATGCGCGGGTCGCGGGTGACGAGCACAATCGGGCCTTGATTGCCTTCGGGACACAAGGCCAGCAAGCGATGAATGTGCCCCATGTCGTCCAGCCGGAAGCGTGGCGCGCCCTGGCGCAGGTCAATGATCACATCCACCAGGCGATTGGCGCTCGCCTCCATGGCGATCACGTCCAGCGCGGCCTGGCGCAGGGCCATCCAGTCCCACTCGCGGTCACAACTCATCACCACACATCCCGCAACCTGATCATCCCAGCAAACGGTGATTCCCATGTCTTGTCCGGCGTATCGCCGCGTAGAATTCCCAGCCAGCTGATCACAACAGCAAAATGATGGCCGGCAATTGTACCGCGAAGCGTAAAGAAAAGAACAGTTATTCGTATTCTTTCACGCAAAATGTTACCGAGGGGGTATGGTTCACTCAAAAGATAATGTTACCGAGGGAACCATGTCCAGCGACGAACAGATGACCATTGATGAACGACGCAAGTACCTGCGAACGATCAGAAACGCTACCGGCAGGCAGACCGGGGTACCAAGGGCCGGTTATTGGATGAGATGGAAGCGGTCACGGGGCTGCACCGCAAGGCGCTGATCCGGCTGATGGGGAGCGACTTGAAGCGGCAACCGCGGCGGCGCGAGCGCGGGGCGACCTACGGGGCGGCCGTCAAGCAAGCGTTGGGGGTGATTGCGGAAAGTCTGGACTGGGTGTGTGCGGAGCGACTGCAACCGAACCTGGGGTGGGTGGCTGAGCAGCTAGAGCGACACGGTGAGCTGAGGTTGACGGCGCCCGTGCGGGAGCAGTTGGGACGGATCAGTGTGTCGAGTGTGCGGCGCTTGCTGGCCGACCAACGCCGTGACCGCCCGCGCCTGCCGCGGGGTGGACCAGAACGAGCAAACACACTGAGGCGCACTATTCCTGCCGGGCGGATTGCCTGGCAGGAAACACAGCCCGGTCACTTTGAAGTGGACCTGGTGCATCACTGTGGGGTGTCTGCTTCCGGGCACTATGTGCATACCCTGCAGATGGTGGATGTGGCCACGGGCTGGAGCGAGCGGGTGGCGGTGTTGGGCCGCAGCTTTCTGGTGATGCAAGACGCCTTCCGCCGCATCCTGGCCCGCCTGCCTTTCCCGGTTCGCCAAATACATCCCGATAACGGCAGCGAATTCTTCAACCAGCACCTGCTGCGCTTCTGGCAAACGACGGTGGTCGGCGTGCACCTATCGCGCAGCCGGGCCTGGCAGAAAAACGACAATCGCTTCGTCGAACAGAAAAACGATACGCTTGTGCGTGCTTATCTGGGCTACGACCGTCTCGACACCGTCGCCCAGACCAACCTGCTCAACCACATCTATGACGCCATGTGGCTCTATTACAACTTCTTCCAGCCCGTGCTCCGCCTAACCGAGAAAACCTATCTGTCCGCCAGCACCGACCAGCCCGCTCAGCTCACCCGTCGCTTTGACCGTGCCCAGACCCCCTTCGACCGCGTGTGCGCCGCGGGTGCCCTTACGCCTACCCAGCAGAACCAACTCCAAGCGCTTCGCCAGGCGACTAATCCCCGTCGTCTACGCCAGCGCATCTATGACCTACTCGACCAACTCTTTGCCTTGCCGCTGGCGGCTCCCGGCGATACCCAGAACGTCTACTTGACCCTTTTCGCTCCCCAACACTCCCAGAAAGGAGAGGACAGCCCGGTAACATTATCAAATGAACGAACCGTCTCCGCTCGGTAACATTATCTTTTGATTTGACAGGGTTATTTGATCTTGAATCTCTTTTCCGTTTATTGATACCGTCATGGCTGACGGTTAGCAGGTAAAGCCGGTCAATGGTCAGACCGGGCCAGGCGCAAGGATGCAAGCAGGGAGTGGGCAGTAGAACAGGCCTCCCGGTCTCCATGCTCTTGCCTTCTGCCCCTTGCCACCGGCCTTCTATCCCGGCATAATGGCCCTGCCGCGCCTGCCCTGTGACCGCGTCCGCCGCTAGAAATGATGCCATCATGACTTCCCCCGTTGACTACCTGGTGCTGGGCCATGTCGCTCACGACCGCACGCCAGCCGGTCCACAGCTGGGCGGCACAGTCGCCTATTCATCGGTAGTGGCGCGGGCGATGGGCCTGCGCGTTGGCATTGTGACCAGCGCCCACCCCGCCGATCCCGTCCTGGCTGGCCTGCACGGCCTGGATGGACTGGATGTGCACCTGATCCCGGCGGAAAGCTCCACCATTTTTGTCAACACGTATACTGAAGCCGGGCGTGTACAGGTGGTGGAAGGCCATGCGCGGACGCTGGGCCTGGCCGATGTACCGGAGAGCTGGCGACGCGCCCCGATCGTCCACCTCGGCCCGATCACACCCAGCCTGGACGCCACGATTCGCCCGGAGAACTTCCCCGCTTCACTGGTGGGCATCACGCCGCAGGGTTATATGCGCACCTGGGATGAGGCCGGACATGTATCGCCGGTGCCATGGGCGCAGGCGGCGGCCATGCTGCCCCATGCCGTGACCGTCCTCAGCGACGAAGACCTGGGCCATTCCGAGGCGCTGGAACAGGAATATGCGGCCCTGGCGCGGGCGTTGGTGGTGACGCGCAATTACAATGGCGCGTCGCTCTACCTGGGCGGTGTGCGCCGTGACTATGCCGCGCCGCAGATCGCCCGGCTATGCCATCCGACCGGTGCGGGCGATGTCTTTGCTGCGGCGTTGTTCGTCACCCTGCTGCGCCACCCCGGCAACTGGGATCGGGCGATGATCGTAGCGGTTAACGTGGCCAGTTCGTTTGTGGAACATTGCGGCGACCCCGGCGCACCATCGCTGGAAAGCATGCGCCGCGTGCTGGAGGCCCCGCGCCTGCGGGCTTTGCTCTAGCGCGTACGATCGTTGTTCCGCCCCGGCAACAGGGCTACCGCTGGCACGCCCAGCAGGGCCAGGGCCGCGCTGATTATAAACGCGGTCGGCATCCCCAACCCGTCCGCCAGCAATCCCAGCACAATCACCGCCCCGGAACGGATGGTGAAACTGAGGGCCATATAGATGCCGTTGGCCAGGGCGCGATTCTCCGGGTAGCTCTCCTGCACCAGAGCCATGATCACCGGCGTTATCGCCAGTGTGAAGAAGCCCATCAGGATCAGCAGCGGCAGGCGGGCCATCCCCTCCACCGTCAGGAAGATCAGCAACAGCAGCGGCGCAACCAGCATCGCCCCGGCCAGCGATGGCCGACGTCCGATCCGGTCGCTGATCGAGCCACCCAGTAAGGCCCCGGCTACGCCCGCCGCCTGCAGGATGGCCAGCGCTACCCCGGCTAGCTGCAGACTATCGCCTTCTTCCGTCAGGAAGGTGGGCAGGTAGGTAGTCAGCGCTACATTTAGCAACATCGGCAGGGCCAGAATCAGCGAGAGGGGAAGCAGGAACGGCCCCATGCTCCGCAGGGCCGTCCGCACCGGCAGGGGCTGTTCCAGGCGGACGGCAACCGTCGGCTCCGGCCCGCGCCGCAGGACCAGGTATAGCAACCCTGAGGCCAGCAGGCCGAAGATCATCAACCAGGAAGCGTTCAGGATGCTACCTTCCCCGATGGCGCTGACGATCAGCAGCGGCCCGACCGTCCGCCCCAGTTCCCCGCCAACCATCCACAGACTCATGCCGCGCCCCAGCGCCGCCCCGGAGTGCCGCCCGACCATGACCGGCCCCACGCTGTGCAGCCCGGCAGAGACCAGGCCGGTCAGAGTCAGCAGGACGGCCAGCATCACGTAGCTGGAGATCACCCCCAGCAGGCTCATCAGGATGCCCGCCGCCGCCGGGGCCAGTATGACGATGGCGCGCAGGGCATAGCGATCAGCCAGATGGCCAATCGCTGGCTGCAGCAGCGAGGGGAACTGCATGAAGACGGTCAGCGTCCCGGCCTGGGTCTTGGAGAGCGCCAGCACCGCGATGAAGTGCGGCAGCAGCGGCGCCAGGAAGGCCGTATACATGTCGTGCACCGCATGGGCGGCGGCGGTGACCAGCACGCGCCCAGCCTGAAAGCGCCCATCCCCCACAGCAGGGACCGGGGCAGCGGCGGAATGCAGGGCGGTCCGGCTGGCAGGAGGCATGAGGGTGATCATCCTTGCTGGCGACAGGCGGCGCATGGCCACCTACTATACCCTGACCCCGCCATGCCGGGTGCAGGCAAAACCGGAAGGCATGCGACCACTGGCAGGAGCAAAGAGGCCAGGAGGCCGCTCCGCTGGCGCCGACTGCCTGCTCCCCATCCCTGTACCGGGATCGTGGCCAGTTGAGGGGTGTGGCGGTCTGCCGGTATAATAGCCTGCCAATGAGCATGTTCACAGCGCAGGCGACTCTTCTTCACGATCGATACCGACCCGGTCAGCTGCTTGAGCACGGGCCGATGGGTGATGTCTTCCTGGCGGAAGATCTGAAAACTGGTTACCTGGTGGTCATCCGCACCCTGGCCCCTAACCTGGCGCTGAACGCTGACGTTCTGGCCGCGTTTGAGGGCGACGCGGCCAAGTTGCGTTCCCTGAACCTGCCGACCATTGCCGCATACGAAGACATTTTCTTTCACCACAACAGCCTGCACATGGTGCGGCCTTACCTGCCCGGCCCACCGCTGGACAGGTACCTGGCAGAACATGGGCCGTTACCCCCGGCGCAGTGGCGCCGGTGGGCGCTTTCCCTGGCCCGTACGCTGGCCGCCGCCCATGTCGAAGGGGTCATTCATGGCGATCTACGGCCCGCCAATATCTATGTTGTGCCCAAGCGCGCCCTGCCCGCGCTGGCTGCCGCCCATCCCCATCATGGCGGCCAGCCGCCCGGCGCAGAAGAGGACACCCGACCCATTGCTGACCGTCATGTCCCGACCCGCCCTGCTCCGAGCAGCGAGGAGCATCCTGCCGATACGCCTGGCGACTTCCGGCTGGTCATCACCAATTTCTCGTCCTACCGGCTGCTGGAAAACCGGCGGCTGGTGACGACCAGCGCCCGGTTGCGGGTCTCCAGCTACACCAGCCCGCAGCGCTGGCAGGGCCAGCCCACCACCATGTCCGATGACATCTGGAATCTGGGTGTGCTGCTGTTCCAGATGGCCAGCGGGCGGCTACCCTTTGAAGGCAACAATGACGCCGACATCATGAACCGCGTGCTCCACCAGGCGACGCCTAACCTGCGCGGGCGCGTGCCGCGCGGCCTGGTGGCGATCATCGAGCGCCTGCTGGAAAAAGACCCCTGGCGTCGTTACCGCAGCCTGGGCGCGGTGATCTCCGACCTGGAACGCGGGACGGTGCGCTGGCCGGGGCGGCGCTCCGGGCTGATGCCGCGCCGGCGCAGCCCGCTGCTTTCCTGGGGGCTATTCCTGCTCTTTGTGGTGTTACTGCTGGCCATTCCGGCGGGCGGTGGGGTAGCCCTGGTGACCGGTTACCAGCCCACCCCTACGCCGATCCGGATCGCGGGGGTACTTGTCTTCTCCACACCAACGCCCACCCCGACCCCGATCATCCTGCCTTTCCAGCCGGGCGGGCCGCCAACGGCCACCCTGACGCCCAGCGCCACCTGGACGCCGCTGGTGATCACCAATACACCCCTGCCCACCTTCACACCTTCCGACACGCCAACGGCGACTTTCACGCCTTCGATCACGCCATCGCCGACGGTCACGCCCAGCGCCACGGCCACCGCTACCGCCACGGCCACGGAGACGCCCACGCTCTCGCCGACGCCTACACCGCCGCCGACGGCAACCGCCACGCCCACCGCGACTGACACGCCCACCGCCACCGCCACCGCCACGTGGACACCTTCGCCGACTCTTTCCCCCACGCCCACAGCGACGGCCACCAGCACGCCCAATGCGACAGCCACCGCCAACCTGGAGGCGTTCCTGACCCGCGCCGCTATCATCGCGGCGACCCAGACGGCACTGGAGACCCGCCTGGCCCCCACACCAACGCCCGATCTGGCCGCCACCAGCGCCGCCCTGACGCCAGTCGCTGCTGTCCTCCGCCAGCTTCACCCGGCCCGCACCGCTTCCAGCGCCCTGCCGCAGTGCTTTGCCGGGGAGCAACTGGTCTTCTTCAGCGATTTCACCACTCTCAGCGGTCTGCCGGGGACACTGCCCGGCGGCTTCCTCAACGAGCAGATTGGCCGGGACGCCGCCCTGCACCTGACGCAGACCGGCACCTGGGCCATCCCCATCCCGGCAGGATACGCCCGCGTTCGTTTCGACATGCTGGTCCCGCGCGCCGTCACCCCGCCCCTGACGCTCAGCTTCGTGCCGGCGGGAACGGCGGCCAACCGTATCGGCTGGCGGCTAACCTGGGCACTGGGTAATGCAGAGACAAATACCGGCCTGCTGCTGGAAAAAGTGCGCGGCGGCCAGCCGGAGACGGTATCTTCACTGGTGTCGGTGCCCTTTGACGAATGGGTAACGGTAGACATGGGCTTCCAGCCGCTGGTGGAAGGACGCAGCGTCTTCCAGCTTAACGTCTACACCGCAGCGGGATCGCGGGCCGCGCTGCTGGTAATTGACAATGACGAACTGGCGCCATTCAGCGCCCTGGCCATCAACGCCACCATTGACAGCGCGCCCTGGCTGGATAACCTGCAGATCTGCGCCCGGCCTGGCCTCTGGCCGCCAGCGTCGTCCGGCTCATGAGTGCACCCTTTGTTTACGACGATGATGCGGATTCGCGGGAGGAAGCGGCGCTGTTCCTGAAGCGCCCGCTGGAAGCGGCAGGACACCGATGATCGGGAGAACGCTCAACGAACGCTATACGCTGATCCAGTCGCTAGGCCGTGGTGGCATGGGCGAGGTCTTCCTGGCCGTCGATAGCTGGCAGTACAACCGGCGCGTGGCGATCAAGGCGCTCGATCCCCGCCTGGCCCGCGATAAAGCTTACCTCAACCGCTTCCGGCTGGAAGCCGGCATCCTGCGCCGGCTCAATCATCCCAACATCATCGAATACATCGAAGACTTCAGCTTTGAGGGCCAGCACTTTATCGTCATGGAGCATGTCGAGGGTGGCAACCTGCTGGACTTCCTGGCCGCCTCCGGCCCGCTGAATGAGGAAACCTTCCGCCGGATTGTCCTGGCCGTCACCGACGCGCTGACCCGCGCCCATGACAACGGGATCATCCACCGCGACCTCAAGCCGGAGAATATCCTGCTCACCCCGGAAGGCGTGCCCAAACTTTCCGACTTCGGCGTGGCCTGGCTGCTGGAGCAGCCGGAAAACCCGGACACGCCCTATCACGGCGGCAGCCCTTACTACATGAGTCCCCAGCGGTGGGCCGGCGCACCCGCCCGCCAGACCGACGACATCTGGAGCCTGGGCGTGGTGATGTTCGAGATGCTGGCCGGGCAATTGCCTTTCTATGGGCGCACTGAGATGGCGACCATGCACGCCATCTGGAATGATCCCACGCCTGACCTGCGCGAGATCCGCCCTGACCTGCCGCCCGGTTACGCCGCCATCATCGAACGCTGCCTGGAAAAGCTGCCGGCGCGGCGCTACAACCTGATGCGCCGGGTCGCCGCCGACCTGGAAGCCGGTCAACCGGCGGACGGGGTGACCAAAAGGCGGGATGGCCGCTTCCCGGCCTATCATCGCTGGCGGCGGCGGTTGCTGGCCCTGGCGGCGATTGTGGCCGTTGTGCTGATCGGCGCGGGCGGGCTGTGGCTCTCCCGCCGAGGGGCTGAGTCGACCCCGACAGCTGCAGCATTCGCCGCCACGCGGACACCCCCGCCAACCTTCACGCCGCTGATCGTCACCGCCACGCCGTTCGGCGGCGCGGTAGCAGTGCCAGCCACACCGCGCCCGACCCTGACGCCATTCATCGTCACGGCCACGCCAGAACCGACGCTCACGCCCAGCCCGTCGCCAACACCGACCGCTTCGCCGACGCCGACGCTTTCCGCCACGCCAACTGAGACGCCGACGCCTTCCGCCACGTCATCCCCGACAGCGACGGCGACACCCACCATCACGCCCACAGCCACGCCAACGGCGACGCCCAGCGCCACGCCGACCGCTTCCGCCACGCCGACCGCAACAGTGACGCCGACGGCCACGCCCACGATCACTAACACGCCACGCCCAACCCTGACGCCATCCGATACGCCCACCAGCACGCCGGACGTGCCCGCCACGCAGCAGGCCATCGTGCTGGCGACTCTGGCCCGTCTTTCCACCGAAACGGCGCCAACAGCCACGATCATCCCATCCCCCATCCCGACGGTCACCCCTTCGCCGGTCCCGGTGGACTGGCCGGAAAGTGTCCGCGTGCTGGATGATTTCAGCGGCGGGGCGGGACGCTGGGAGTTGCCAGCCGGCTGGCGGCTGGACATGGCCGAGGGCAACATGGTTCTGTGGGCGGGGGTGGTGGGCAGCGGTCGCCGCCTGGACGCCGCTGACTGGGGCCGGCACTTCTCAGTTCAATTCAGTTTTCTGCTGGGCCAGGGCGGCGCGTTCAGCTTTGACCTGTTCGGCGACCTGACCCGCTGCCAGAGCCTGCAGGCCAGTGTCAACGAGGGCGGCATCACCATCCTCTACAACAACCAGCCGCCGGTCGGCGGAACCTGCCAGCGGCAGAATACCCTGCTGGGAGAATTCAACCAGCCGATCAGCGGCTTTGTCTGGCACACTCTGCGTCTGGAAGGGCGCGACCGCCTGGCGATCGTGCATCTCGATGGCGTGCGGCTGGGCGTGGTGGCCAACCCGTTGCCCGAATCGATCGGCCCATCCGGTCTCCTGACGGTGGCGGAGGGATCGGCCCTGCCCATCCTGTTTGACGATTTCGTGGTCAATCTGCTTAGCCCGCGCGACGACATCGATCTGGTCTGGCGGCTAGGCGACGCTTACTGCCTGCAGGACTTTGCCACCGGCGAGGAAGGCGTGGCCCTGGAGGCAGCCATCGACGGCACCTATGTCGACGCGATCTGGGCGGTTGGCCCCGCCGATGTGGCGGAGCAATCGTACATGCTTTCTCCACACCGGGAGACAGGGATGCCCGCCCGCCATTTTGTCTATCACGGTTACGGGCGCTCGCTCCTGCCGGGCAACTACACCATGATCCCGCTGCACAATGGCGTAGAGGTAACCGGTCGCCGCCTGAGCATAGCGCATCGCGGCCAGTACCGGCTGACCGGCGCGCCGCGCGGTGTGACCGCCACACTGACCGAACAGGGTATCCTGCTGACCTGGGAACCTGCGCCGTCGGTCGAGGGCGGTTTCAACCCTGGCGGCGCTTACCTGATCCGCATCCATAGCGCCCTCAGCAGCGCCATTGACCGGATGTTCAACCCGCTTTATGAGGATCGCGGTGCGGCCAGCGTGCCCCGCTATGTGATCCCCTGGGGACGTCTGTACCGCCCGCCGGACGCCCGCGGCCTGAGCCTGGAAGAGCTGCCCGATGGCGACTACCTGATCGAGGTCTGGGCGGTCAGCGCACGGCCTTCCACCGGCGACGAATGCCGCGCCATTGACTCGTCGGAAGTGCTGGGCCTGCGCATCCGCGAGGGGCAGGTGTGGATCACCATGCGCAGCGGTCAGATCGTTGGCCGCCTGGGGCAGGCCGCGCCCTGATTGCCCGCCCCGTGGAGGCTTCCATGAGCACCCTGGAAACCGATCTGGAGCGCATCGCCGCCCTGGCCGCCGCCCGGCGGGATGAATTCGAGGTGCTACGCTACACGCTGGAACTGCTGGAAGATGAACTGCCCGATCCGGCGCTGGACGCCCTGGTGGAAGCAGTGGCCGCGCCGATCGTCGCCGCCATCGACTGCACGCAGTGCGCCCACTGCTGCCGGACGCTGGATGTCTACCTGACTCCGGCAGATGCTGCGCGGCTGGCCGAAGGATTGGGCCTCCCGGTTGAGGAAGTCATCGCCCGGCACATCGACCGCGATACAGCGGCGGTAGACGAATGGGGCAAACTCAACTGCCACCCCTGTGCCTTTCTGGATGGCCGGCTGTGCCGGGTTTACGCCTGGCGCCCGGAATCCTGCCGTACCTATCCGGCGTTCACCCCTGACTTCCGCTGGACACTGGCCGATACACTGGCGGGGGCGGGCAGCTGCCCGATCATCTATCATGTACTGGATGCGCTCAGCCGTCGCTTCAATGGCGACCTGTTAGGGCAATCGCATGTGAAACTCTAATGTAGGACAATGGCAGCCAAACGACAAGGAGGCTGCCATGCTACCCGAAACGAGCTTGCTCGCATACTTTGCAGACCTGGAAGACCCGCGCAATGACCATAATGCACACATCCGCTGATGAATATCATTGTCATCGCCATCCTGGGGGTGATTTGTGGAGCCGACAACTGGGTAGACATCGAACGGTACGGCAAGGCGAAGCAGGGGTGGCTGGCAAGCTTCCTGGACTTGAGCCATGGGATACCGTCGCATGACACCTTTGGCCGAGTGTTTCGCTGGCTAGACCCGGAAGCGTTTCAAGCCCGGTTCATCACCTGGACACAAAGCCTGTGCCAACACACGCAAGGTCAGTTAGTCAGTGTGGATGGCAAGAAGCTACGGCGGTCGCATGACCGGCCCCATGGCCGAGAGGGCATTTGGATGGTGAATGCCTGGGCAACAGCGAACCGACTGGTGCTGGGACAGCGGCAGGTGGAGGACAAAAGCAATGAAATCACCGCCATACCGCCGTTGTTAGAGGCCCTGGACATAACCGGGTGTGTGGTGACGATTGACGCCATGGGCACACAAAGTGCGATTGCCGAGGCTATCGTGGCGGCAGATGCCGACTACATCCTGGCGGTCAAAGAGAACCAGGGCACACTCTACGAAGACCTGGAGATGTTATTTGAGGGTTTTGAAGACACCGAATATGCCGATGCGCTCTACGATGACTACAAACAGGTCACCGAAGGGCATGGCCGCCGTGAAATCCGGCACTGTTGGGTCGTGGCCCACCCCGATTACTGGGCCTACCTGCGCCGTGCGTCCACCTGGCCACGCCTAACCAGCCTGGTCAAACTGATAACCGTGCGCACCATCGGTACCAGGACGGAAATCACAACCCGCTACTTCATCAGTAGTTGGCGGGCTTCCGCCCGGCAGTTCTTGCAGCGCATCCAGGCCCATTGGCAGATTGAAAACGGCCTCCACTGGGTGCTGGACATCGCTTTCCGTGAAGATGAAGCCCGCCTTCGCAAAGACCATGCCCCCCAGAACATGGCCGTGCTCCGCCACATGGCAACCACCTGCTCAAACAGGATAAATCCGTCAAAGTGGGTATCGCGGCCAAACGCAAGATGGCCGGCTGGGACAATGACTATCTATTCCGCGTGCTATGCCCAGATTAGAGAAGCACATGCGATTGCCCTAGCGACCTGTTCGGTGTATAATGAGAGTGATCGGGTGTCTGTCATCCCCGCTTCATCGCCTTACCCCCTGACACTGCCGCGCCGCCTTCCCCGGCGGCTCTCCCGTCCGAAGCAGTCCGTTCGGGAGGCAGATCATGAGCAAGCGCCTTGTACCGATCCTCGTCTGCGACGGCTGCGGCACCGAGATCACAGTCGATTTCTACATCACCCGCCAGCCCGGCAATCAGAAAGTCATCCAGCGAGACCGCCATGCCTTGCCGGAGCGTCATTTTTGCTGCGCTGCCTGTGAAGGCTGGTGGGATGCCCAGTTCCCGCCCCAGGGTCCCTGGGGACCGGCCTGGGATGAGCGCGACTGGTGGTGCGAGCATGTCGGCCCCTGCGCGGAGCGCGCCCGTGTGCGCACCGTCCACAAGGAAGAGCCGCTCGTCGACCTGGAGTTCCACGACCGCGATCCGGAGCCGATTGGCTGAGGCGGCCCTTCCCAGCCAGGGAACAAAGAAATGAACAGCGGAGGCGTCCGGGTGGAGCGCCTCCGCTGGCGATGCTGTTTCGAGCTGGCGATCAGCGGGCGTAATCCGTTGAGCGCGTTTCCCGGATGACCTGCACTTTGATCTGGCCGGGGTATTGCATCGTCTCTTCGATCTTGCGGGCGATATCGCGGGCCAGCCGCAGCGCAGCCAGGTCGTCGATCTCTTCCGGGCGGACGATGATCCGCACCTCACGCCCGGCCTGCAGGGCGTAGCATTGCTCCACACCGGGGAAGGCCGCCGCCAGGTCCTCCAGCGCCTTGACGCGCTTGATGTACGATTCCAGGCTCTCCCGCCGGGCGCCGGGCCGGGCGCCGCTGATAGCATCGGCGGCCTCCACGATCACGGCTTCCACGCACGTCTGCTCTTCCTCATGGTGGTGGGAAGCAATGCAATTGACCACCTTCTCCGGCACTTTATAGCGGCGGGCCAGTTCCGCACCCAGCGCGGCGTGCGTGCCTTCCATGTCATGGTCAACGGCCTTGCCGATGTCATGCAGCAGGCCGCCCATCTTGGCAACGGTGACATCGGCGCCCAGTTCGGCAGCGATGATCCCGGCGATATGGGCGGTTTCGATGGCATGGGCGTGCTGGTTCTGGCCGTAGCTGGTGCGGAACTTGAGCTGGCCGACCAGCTTGATCAACTCCGGGTGCAGGCCGGGCAGGCCGACTTCGTAGACGGCGCGCTCGCCCTCTTCCTGGATCACCCGCTCGACTTCCTTGCGCGAATCTTCCACCAGTTTTTCGATCCGGGCCGGGTGGATGCGACCATCTACAACCAGCTTGGCCAACGCCCGCTTGGCGACCTCGCGCCGCACAGGGTTAAAGCTGCTGATGGTGACTGCTTCCGGCGTGTCATCGACGACAACATCGACGCCAGTAGCCTGCTCAAAGGCGCGGATGTTGCGCCCGTTGCGTCCGATGATGCGGCCCTTCATCTCATCGGAGGGCAGGACCACCACGCTGACCGCGGTTTCGGAGACATGCTCAGAGGCAATGCGCTGGATGGCCAGCGAGATGATGTCGCGGGCGCGGTCATCGGCGGTAGCTTTTAGCTCGGCCTCGACCTCGCGGATGCGGCGGGCCATATCCTGGCGGGCTTCCTGTTCGACTGCGTTGAGCAAATGCTCGCGCGCTTCTTCGACAGTCATCTGCGCCACGCGCTGCAGTTCGTCCAGATGCTGCTGGTGCAGGGCTTCGATCTCGGCAGCCCGCTTATCGATCTTGCTCTGACGTTTATTCAGGGCCTGCTCGCGCTGGTCCAGGCGCTCGATGCGCTGATCCAGGTCTTCACGGCGCTTTTGCAGGCGGTCTTCTTCCCGTTCCAGTTCGCGCCGGCGACGCTCGACAAGCTTGCTGGCCTCCCGTTCCACTTCCAGCGCGTTGCTTTTGGCCTGGTCTTCGATCTCAAGGGCGCGGGCTTCGGCCTCCGCGATCAGGCGGGCGGCTTCTTCTTCCGCCGCCAGCCGTCGCTTGTTGGAGCGGCTGTTGGCGTAGTACCACACCGCCCCGCCCCCGATGATCAGGCCTACCACAGCGGCCACGATCACGGCGAATACTTCCATGCTGTTTACTCCTGCCATTCGTCATCATCAATCCGGTCGTCAGCGGGCAACTCAAGCTCCGCCAGCAGGCGATCAAGCACTTCCCGGCAGGTTTCGGTCGGGAAGCCACGGCGGGCCAGGTAGGCGTACAGCTTTTGCCGGAAGACCTGGCGGTTCAGGCTTGTCCAGCGGGCCGCCTGCGCCCTGGCCGCCCGGTAAGCGGCCTCAGCGAAGTCGACTTCGCCGAGCACCTGAGTGATGATCGAGCCTGAGATGCCCTTTTGCTTAAGCTCCTGCCGCAATGCCAGGGGGCCACGTGGGCGGAATTCGTCACGGTTCTGCACCCAGTAGCGGGCGAAAGCCAGGTCGTCCAAGTAACCCAGGCGTTCAAGCTCGGCGATGACCTGATCGATCACCGGTGGTTCGACGCCTTTTTCCTGCAGGTTGCGGCGCACCTCGCTGATGGAGCGAGGGCGGTAAGAGAGGAAGCGCACGGCCCGATCCAGCGCGGTAGCGACTGCGTCACGCGCTTTCAGTTCGGCGATCTCCGCTTCGGTCAGCACCTGGCCACGTCGCAGGCGGGCCGCTTCTACCAGTGGCAGCGCAAAAGCGTATTCGCCGTCAAGGTAGACATTCACCCGCTCCTTGTTGCGGGCCTGGACTTCCAGGGCGGTGATCTGGCCGGGCACGGGCTGCCCTCCTCAAAAAACACAAAAGCCGTGGCGGGTTCGCCACGGCAAAGCTTGGCGGCCAGTGTATACAACCGGCGCAGCGACAGAACAACGGACTCAGGCGCGGAAAACGATCAATTCTTCAGGTCAAGATTCCCTGAAGAACCTGTTGATTCCAGATCGACGACTGATCCCCGCAGGCGATCGGAAAACAACCTTCGGGGCCAAGGTTTTTCGTCAATCGGGTCAGTAAACCGAATGGCGGGTTTTCACCCATCTATCCATCTCCCCGGAATGGGGTTGTGATCTTCGGCTGTCCAGGGCCGCACCGGCCCGCTACCTGTCACGTCCGCCTGGACGTTCCCGGCCCTTGTGTCGGGTCGGGAACCCCGCGGCAGAACCCGGATGCCACTGCCTGACTTTTTTGTCTTTAGCCGGGTTCCGCCCGTCAATCCTGAACGGCGGAGTCAATTGACCAGACTGGTATGTTCTATCGGATGCAAGCTTTGCGCGTGGCGGAAAACCACGCTCATGACACAAATTCTTAACATCTATTATTATGCGCTGTTGCATCCGATTATGCAAGAAAGAGACCGGGAGAACAGGAGGCCAGGTCGGGAGACCGGGAAATTACCGGGAGATATGGCGGTACTGCGCCCGAAGATTAACAGGGTGCGCGGGCGCCCCGCCACCGCTGTACCCCGCTGCTTGTTCCAGCGTAGCAGTTTACAGCGACGACAGCATGTGCAGGGGCCAGGAGGCCGGGAGCAACATCTGCGCTTCTCCCGGTCTCCTGGTCCCTTTCCTACCAGTCCGGCTCCAGCCCGCCGGAAGCTAGCAATGTCTCCCCGGAGCCATCGCGCCAGGCGCGGTAGACCGCCCATGAACCGCCGTTGTCACGGTAGTACACCACCCAGTTAGCGTCCCCCGACCAGGCTGGCCAGCGGTTAGGCGGGCTGTTCACCAGGCGGGCCTGGCCGGAGCCATCACCATTCATCACGAAGATGTCAAAGCTCCCGCCATCGCGGTTCGAAGCAAAGACAATCCGCCCGTTAGCGCCCCAGTCGGGTTCAACGTTGGCGCCGCTGGAAGTCAGCTGCTGCTCCCCGCCGCCGTCGCTGGCCCGGATCGAGTAGATCTGGGTGCTGCCGCCGCCGTCGCGCTGGAAGGCGATGCGCTGCCCGTCCGGCGAATAGGTCGGGTGCTGGTCGCTGACGAAATTGCTGGTGAGGCGGGTGGGGGATGCGCCGCTGGCCTGCATCCGCCAGATTTCGGCACTGTCGTTGCGGTCAGAGACAAAGGCGATGAAGTTGCCGTCCGGCGACCAGGCCGGCTGACTATCAGTAGCCGGGTCAGCAGTCAGAGCGGTCACGCCGGAGCCATCCACGTTCATCACGTAGATGTTGGCGTTGCCATCGCGGTTGGACATAAAGGCGATCCGCGAGCCATCCGGCGAGAGGGCTGGCTGGCGCTCATCCGACGCTGGCGCGTTGGAGACGTTGGTGATGCCGGATCCGTCAGCATTCATGGTGTAGATTTCCCAGTTCCCGCTGCTGTTGGAGGCAAAGACGATCTTGCCACCTGGCGGGGGCGGGGTGACATTGAGCGTGATCGTGCCCTGCGCATAGGCCGGGCTGCTGTCCGTCACGCTCCAGACAAACTGGGTTGTGCCGGTAAAGCCCGCCGGTGGGGTGTAGTAGAACTTGAACGGGTCAATGCCGTCGGGCGTCAGCGTGCCCTGCGCTGGCGAGGTGACGATGGTCACCGTGGTATACGGCGGCACGCCATTGCGGGCCTGCAGCGTGATCGGGAAGTTGACCGCATCCAGCGGGACGCTGATCGTCTGACTGACCGCCTCCAGCGGGTTAGAGCCGACGGTCACGCGCACAATGCCCACATCGGACTGCCCGCTGCTGTCACTGGCCAGGTACGTAAAGGTGTCATTGCCCAGGAAGCCCGCATTGGGCCGGTACTCGACAGTCTGGGCGTCCAGCACGATCAGCCGCCCGTTGGCAGGGTTGCTGTTGATCAGGAAGCGGTAAGGCGGCGTGCCATTCACGGCAGCAAAGGTAACCCGGATGGGCGTCTGGTAAGGCGTGGTCAGGTCAAAGTCGGCGGCGCGGAAGGCCAGCGGATTGCCCCCGCCGCCAAAGACGGCCAGCGCGGTAGCCGTCAGAGCGTTGGTGGCAGCAGCGGCGGCGGTAGCGTTCAGCGCGTCAACATCGCATTCGGCGATGGTGATCTGCTGCGGGTCGGTGGTGACCCATTTGCCCCAGTTATCGGCCATCGACAGCCAGTAGGCCACCTGCCCCGGCTGGTCAAAGGGACCCAGTTCGGCGGTGTACAGGTTGCCTTCCTGGTTGACCATCAGGATGACCTGCCCCGGCTGGGTGTTGTAGACGTAGTTCAGGCGCAGCGTGTACAGCCCCACGCTGGATTCGATGTTGGCCGTGATCGTGGTTGTGGTAGGCAGGCAACGCGGATCGCGCGGTGTGACCAGGCCCGGCACATCCGGCGCCACCGCCACCACCACCGGGGCGGGCTGATCCTGGGTCGGGGTGAAGGTCGGCGGCGGGGAGGGCGTGAACGTGTTAGTGGGGGTTGGCGTGTTGGAAGGCGTGTAGGTCAGGCTGGGCGTATAGGTGATTGACGGCGTGTAGGTGGCGATAATGATATAGGGCGTCCAGGTAGAAGACGGCGTCAGAGTCAGGCTGGGGGTTAGCGTGACAGTTGGCGTCACGACCGGCGTGACGGTCGGCGGCACAGGCGTGTCCGTCTGGGTAGCGGTGGGCAAAACAGCCACACGCGGAATCTCCGGGGTAGGCGTGGGCTGGCAGGCTGCCAGCGTCAGCAGCACACCGAGCAGCGCCAGAACCGCCCTGCGCATCTGCACCTGACTCATGGGTCAACCCTTCCCTGCCAGTGGTTAGCCACCAAAACTAACGCCATGATACCACAACTGCCCGTCGCCGATGGCTAGGAAAGGGTGGCTATCAGTCGCCCGCCATACTGGCTGGCTGGCTCACGCTCAGGCGGTAAGCGCCCTGCCCGGCAGCCAGGTAGGCGCGCACGCGCAGGGTGTACGTCCCGGCGGCAGGCAGGCGCAGGACCGGCAGGCGGCTACCTCCGCCCCCGCCGCCATCATCATCGCGGGCCAGCAGGACGCCGTCCGGACCGATCACGTCCAGCAGCGTGTCCAGCGCCCCATCGATCCCTTCAAGCCGTACATCAAGCTGCAGCGGCCTATCCACCGTCAGCGTCCAGAGGTGCATCGTCCCGGCGGGCAGCAGACCGTTGACCACCTCACCGGGGGCGATTGCCCCGATCTGGCTGACCGGCGGCAGCACCTCCAGCACCGGCGCGGGAGTCGGGGAGGATGCAGCAGGGAGGGGAGCCGGAGTGTGCACCCCTTCCATCAGATGCAGGGTATACGGCCCGGTCGAGGTATGGCCCCAGGCACGAGCAACGATTACGTATGGGCCGGCGGACGGCAGGACGAAGCCGCTGATCAGGCTGTTACGCCCGCCGCCTTCATCGTCGCTCGTTGCCAGCAAGGAACCATCCGCCGCCAGTAGCTCCAGCAGCGGGTCGAGGCCCGAACCCGGCGCAGCATCCAGGCCGATGCTGATGACCTGCCCGGCGACGCCCTCAAACAACCAGCGGTCGACCTGCCCGAGGGCGCGAATCTCCCCTGTTGCCGTCTCTCCAAGCGCGATCGGCGTGCTTTCGGCCAGCATCCCGGCGCGGCGGCTGGAGACCTCCAGCGTGTACGCGCCGCCGCCCCGCCGGCCATAAGAACGGGCCACCAGCGTGTAGACGCCGGGCGCGGTCAGCGGCACGTCGACCAGGGCTGCGTCGCGCTGACCGGGGGCTGCGTCATCGCTGAAGGCGATCAGCGTACCTGCCGGGTCATACAGGACAAGAACCGGATCAAGCGCCGGGTCAGTCGTGGTCATGGCGGCGCTCACCCGATCCTGGCCTTCGCTGCGGAAGGTGTAGGTATGGATCGCGCCTGGCGGCAGGATGGCTTCGATCGGCTGGCCAAAGGTCAGGGGGTCGCCCTGGGCCTGCACAGGCTCGACCGGGGCACCGGTAGTCACAAGAGTGAGCAGACAGATGAGGCTCAGGCGTCGGATCATCGTCATCCCCGGCGGATGGCCTGTCATCCACCGTCCACGCGGAACAGCAGCAGCCGGTACGGGCCGAACGTCCGGGAACGGTAGCTGGAGGCCACAATCCGGTACGTGCCATCCACCGGCAGGGGCACGCGCTCCAGACGGGCATCCAGCGAGCTAGCGCCGCGCAGATCATCGTTGGCGGCGATCTGCGCACCGGTGGGATCGAACAGTTGCAGGTAGGAGTCGACCCCGGCGCCCTTCATCATGATGGTGACCCGGTCGCCAGCCCATCCCTCGAATGTCCAGACATCTTCCTGGCCGGGGAAGATCAGCGCGCCGCTGACGCCCTGGCCATAAGCCAGCGGCCCGCCGCTTGCCCCGGTGGTGGAATCCACCCGGTTGATCAGCAGCCGATAGGGGATGAAACGGCTTTCCACGCCCAGCACGCGGAAAGTGTACTCGCCGCGCATGCGCAGAAAGATACTGGGCAGGTACACCACCGAGGACGCACCGTTGTAATCTACCAGCATCTGGCTGCCGGAAACCGGCTCGGTCAGTTCCAGGTAGAGGTTGAGTTGTTCGTTCAGCGCCTCCAGCAGGATTTCCACCGCCAGCGGCTCTTCCACGTACAGGCGGTACATGTCGCCGCCAACATGGGGCCGCAATTCCGCCTCTACCGGTTGGCCCAGGGTGAGGAGGCGGATGAACGGTGTGGGAGAGGGGCCGGGTGTAGGCGGCAGGGGGGTGGGCGTAGGCGGCTGGCCCGCCTGTAGCGCCAGCTCGTAAGCGCCGATGCGGCCGCTCTGGCTGCTGACGCGCAGGGTATAGGCGCCGCTGCGGGTCAGGAGCAGGTTGGTGATGCGGGCGTCCAGCCTGCCGCCGCTGTCATCGTCGATGCGCACGACCAAGCCATCGGGATCAAGCACTTCCAGATAGGGGTCAAAGGCGGTGCCGCTGACCGCCCGCAGATTGATGGTGACATACTGGCCAGGCCGGGCGGAAAATTGCCAGAGATCGGCCTGTCCGGAGGTATTGATCGCCCCTCGGCGCGTCTGCCCGATGCTGATCGACCCGCCACCGGGAGGCAGGGTTGGCGTGGGGGTAGGCGTCGGGATAGGCGTCCCCAGGCTCAGGCGCAGGCCGTAACTGCCGAGGCTGGCATGGTTGAAACCGTACGCCAGCAGGGTGTACTCCCCGCTGACCGGCAGGATGAAATTGTCAATGCGGCTATCAACGCCGCCCCCGCCGTCGTCGTTGACGACCAGCGTCGCGCCGTCCGGCCCGCGCAACTCCAGGTAGCTGTCCAGCAGACCGCCGGGCGGGGCCTGCATCACGATCGTGACTGCCTGGCCAGCCTCAGCGTGGAAGGTGTAGCGATGCTCCTGGCCCTGCGTCTGGATCGCGCCGGCCATTGGAGCCTCCGGAGTCAGGATAATCGTCTCCGCCCCGCTGACCGGCGTGCCCGGCGGCGGGGGAACCGTTGGCGCAAAGGCAGTCGACGCCACCAACAGCGGTGACGATTCGCAGGCGGTCAGCAGTAATCCGCCCAATGCGATCAGCACAATGACGCCCGTGCGCCTCATATCCCCTCTCCTGTAGCTGTTCCCGGCAAGCGGGGCTTTACACCTTCCAGTGAGCCAGCCATTTGCTGCCGGTCACCGCGACACCGGCCATCATCCCGAATGCTGCGCCCCAGGCAATGGCGTTCATCCAGCTTTCCGGGCGGACGCCGATCAGGATGGAGAAGACCAACAATCCCAGCGCCCCGACGGCCGGCCCCAGAATCAACCAGTGGCCGATATCCCAGGCGGCGCGTAGAAACTGCGTCGTATCCGTGCTGTCCGGTCGAAACCACATCGCCGCCATCCTCAGACTCGCTGACCGTTGTCCTGATTATACCCTACCGGCAGGCGCGGTCAGCCGGAAAGCCAGAGTAGTGTATCGAACCCCGTTGAAATGCGAATTGGCTGTGCGCTGGGCCTCACCCCCGCTGCGCTACGCGCAGATCCCCCCATTGAACGGAAAGGGGGGCGGAGCCAGGAGGCCCGTAGACAGGAACAGTCATGGTTTGTGGTCGCGAGATGTAGTCAGGGTCGCAGTCACAGTCGTTGACAGCAGCTGCCCTGGGAGTGTGGCTATGATTCTCCGGGTCGCCAGACGCCATTGACGGTAACCACAACCCAGACGACCTCGACGCCACAGATGACAGGGCCGTACCTTGGCCGGGGTGAGGGTGCCAGCTTCAGCGTGAGGCCTCCTCATCCGGCGGGGAAGCCTCCGGAGAAGAGTCTTCAGGTTGCAGGTTGGGCACCGCGCGAGGGGCCGGTATGGACTGCAGAATTTCGTCAATTGTGGCGGCGGTGCGTTTGCTATAGAGCCAGACCATGCCCGGCTTGACATCCACCGGGCAGATCACTGCCAGCGAGACCAGGTAGGGCCGTCCGAACTCGATGATATAGACACCGCTGTGCTCACCCTCAAAGTAGGTCGAATGGAAGCGGTTCTCATCCAGGATGGCCGCCAGCGACTTGGTGGCGTCGTGATCGATGGCCAGGGCTTTGGTCAGCAGCGTCAGGTCGTAGTCTTCCAGTGTGCCCGCCGCGCCGATCATGTTGCCGTCTGCATCCACCAGGCCGACGAAATTGGCCCGTACATGGGCGCGCAGCCGGTTGAGTTCAACGGTGATGCGCTTGAACTGGGCGCGGTTGAGCATCAGGGCGGCGGCGCGGGTGTCGGGGTTGAGCCGTAACTCGCGGTTGCGGGGCGTCACGTGGCGCGGCGGCTCCGGTGGCGGCGGGACAGCGCGGGCGCGTTTGGCCATCATCTCCCGTTCAACCTGCATGAGGATAAATTCCAGGTTGACCGGCTTGTACAGGTAATCCACCGCGCCCAGGCGGAAGGCAGCCACGGCTGATTTGGCTGACAGATCGTCGTCAATCATCATCACCGAAATGCCGGGGCGCAGCCCGCCGACTACGGCCAGCAGGTCCATGCCACTCAGGTCGGGCAACTCGGTCTCGGTGATCACCAGGCTAAAATCGCTAAGCAGCAGTTCGCTCAGGGCCTCCTCAAAGCTGGTGGCCTGACTGGTCAGGTAGCCGCCAGCGTTCTCCAGCGTATCGACCAGCGCTTCGCGCAATTCGTCATCCCTGGCGACGATCAGGATGCGTTCGTGGCGCTTGAAGTCTTGCTCGGTCATGCCATCCTCTCACCGATCAGATCGGGCGGCGCGTAAGCGCGCAGCAGCGCCGCAACATCCAGCACCAGCACCGGCACATCATCGACGATCGCCATGCCGCGCACGAAAGGGCCACCGGTGGCAGGGAGTTGCCTGGCTGTCGCCGGCAGGTGGATCACCCCGCGGATGTCATCGGTGATCAGGCCGGCCATCCGTTGCCTGCCGGTGCTGGCGTCGGGCGCCTGCACCACGACAAACAGGGTAGTCAGGTCCAGCGGGCGGGCCGGATGCCCCAGGCAGCGGCGCAGATCAAGCAGCGGCAGGGCCGCCCCGCGCCGGTTGACCACGCCGACGATTTCCGGCGGGGCGGCGGGCAACGGCGTGATCGCCACCAGCGCCGCCACCTCCAGAATGTCGTCCACCGGCAGGGCGTAAGGCCGCTCACCGGCCATACAGATCAGCACAGGGATCGATTCGACGCTCATGATTCCGGCTCATCCAGCGGCGGGTTTTCCGTGTCCCTGATCTCCCGTGGCGCGGTAAGCCACATGGTCAGGGTGATCACCGGCGGGGCGTTCCCGATCAGGGCGATATCATCCACCAGATCGCCCAGTTTGGCCCGCAGGGCCATCTCCACATTGGCGGGAGAGACGTTGGTCAGCCAGCGGGCCTGACAGGAGATCTGGATGCCCACATCCCTGCCGCGTTGCACACCTTTGAAGTCGATCTCGTGCAGCGTCCCGGTCTTGAGCACCAGTTCTGCCAGCGCACCCGCCGCGCCCGCCAGTTGAGCGCGGAAGGCCGGGGCAAAGCCAAGCAGACCGGCGGCGCGCCGGGCGGTATCCCGCGCGATCATGATGTCCATGCTATCTTCGACAGGGACAGTGAGCACCGGCGGGATGACGACATAATCGTCCTTGGCCATGGTTCAGGTTCCTCAGGGGTGGCCCTACTCCAGTACACCCAGTTCGCGCAGGGTGGTGATCAGATGCTCCGAAGCAAAGATATCCTTCGGGATGTAATCGTCGGCCCCGGCCTGCAGGCCGGACATCGTGGCCTTGGCGCTGGCCTTTTCCGTGAGCATGATGACCGGGATGTGCTGGGTGGCCGGGTGACGCTTTAACCGGCGGCAGACCTGAAAGCCGTCCATCGTGGGCAACTTGACATCCAGCACAACAAGCGCCGGGGGGTTTTCCAACGCCTCGCGGAGACCTTCCGGGCCATCATAAGCGACGCGCACCTTCAGCCCCACGCTTTCCAGCGTCTCCTTGATCTGCGCCGCCTGGGTGCGGCTGTCCTCTACCAGTAATACTTCGGGCGCCATGCCTGTGCTCCTTACCCCCTCTGCGTAGCGATCGACGGCCTGCTGGCAGCGCTGGCCGCCTGATCATCGCTGGTGTGCCAGACCTTTTCTTCAGTGTATCACGGCATTGAGGCTCTCTACTGCCATAGGAAGAAATTCTTACCGCGGTTGAACGGTTTGTGCCAGCGTCAGCAGAGCCGGGGCGATAGCCTTCAGCGG
The DNA here is from genome assembly GCA_013178165.1 of Anaerolineae bacterium. Taxonomy (NCBI): domain Bacteria; kingdom Bacillati; phylum Chloroflexota; class Anaerolineae; species Anaerolineae bacterium. Next base: position 41,796 of record JABLXG010000023.1, on the reverse strand, counting down.
CAACACCTGCTCCACTGCGCCCAGTTCCACCGCCGCACGTGGCATCCCATACACCAGGCAGGACTCTTCGTCCTGCGCGATCGTCCGCGCGCCCCGCTGGCGCATCTGCAGCAGCCCGTGCGCACCGTCATCGCCCATGCCTGTCAGCAGGATGCCTACGGCCCGCGGGCCAAAGCCCTCGGCAATCGAGGCAAAGAGACGGTCAACGGACGGCTGGTAGGGTGTGGGGCCGCGCTCAGTATCCACATAAGCGCGGGCGCGGTCACCAACACGGTGCAGCGTCAGATGACCGGCGCTACTGGCGACGGTCACTTCACCCGGCTGCAGGAGCTGTCCCGGCTCCGCCAGCCGGACGCGCAGCCGACTGCTGCCGTCCAACCAGCGCACCAGCCCTTCAATGAAGCCCTCGGCCATGTGCTGCACCACCGCGATCGGGATCGGAAAATCGGCGGGTAGCGCGCCCAGGATGGTGTGCAGGGCCATCGGGCCGCCGGCGCTGGCGCCAATGGCGATCACCAGCGGCGGCGCAGCGCGGGGCAGCGTCTCGCCGGTCGGTGGGATCGGCCTGGTTTGCCAGCGGCGCACCACACTCACGGCGGCCATCGCCCGCAGCGTGCCCAGGAACTGGTCGCGGGCGGCGGGATAGTCGGGATGGCTGGCGGCTGGCGGGGTCTTGAGCACGGCCAGCGCCCCGGCCTGCAGGGCCAGAAAGGCCAGATCGACCGTCTTCTCGTTGCGCTCCAGGCGGCTGCTGACGATCACGATCGGCAGCGGTTGCTGCCGCATCAGCAACTCGGTGGCCGCCAGCCCGTCCATCACAGGCATCTGGATGTCCATACTGATCACGTCCGGGCGCAGGCTGGCGGCCATGGCCACAGCTTCCTGGCCGTCACGCGCTTCGCCGACTACCGTCATGTCGGGCGTGCTGTTAACCAGGTCGGAGAGGAAGCGCCGCACGGTGGCGCTATCATCAACGATCAGGACGCGCAACTTCCTGTCCACAGCTGTCATACCACCATCTGCCCGATGATTCGCAGCAACTCATCCTGGTCAAATTCGGACTTAGCCACGTAAGCGTCCGCGCCAGCCTGCAGGCCGCGCTCCCGATCGCCGGGCGAATCGCGGGAGGTCACCAGGATGACCGGGATATCCCGCCAGCGGGCATCGGCCTTCAGGCGGCGGGTCAGGTCGAATCCGTTCAGGCCGGGCATCTCGATATCGGATACGATCACGTCGATTGGGTGCTCAAGCAGCACGCGCAATGCTTCGTCGGCGTCGGTTGCCGTCCGCACCTGAAAACCTGCTGCCTCCAGGATGTTCTTTTCCAGCGTGCGCGTGGTCAGCGAATCGTCAATGATCAGGATGCAGGGTCGGCCCGGCGCTGCCACCTCCGGAACGGCAGGAATCTGGGAGGCGCGGGTGATGGCGGCCCGCGCCCGGCGGGCGCTCTTGATCAAGTCGGAGGGGTTGAGCACGATGATCACCTCGCCGGTGCCCAGGATCGCCGCGCCAGCCACGTTGCGGACATGCCCCAGCTCTTCCCCCAGCGCTTTGAGCACCAGTTCCTGCTCGCTGACCAGTTCGTCGATGATGAAAGCCGCCTGGCGATGTTCGGTGGAGTGCAGGATCAGAATCGGGGAGGCGGAGGAAAGCGGCGCGGGCGGATCGGGGCGTTCCAGCACTGTCGCCAGGTGGGTCAGGGGAACGGGCCGCCCATCGACCTCGATCATCGGGCGACTTTCTACCGCAAAAACCGCCGCCGGATCGACAGTGATGATGCGCGTCACGCTGGTCAGGGGGATGGCGTAAGTCTCCGGGCCGATGCGGGCCAGCAGGCAGCGGGTGCGTGTCAACGAAACGGGGACGATCAGGTGAAAGGTCACGCCCTGGCCGGGGCGGTTTTCCACCCACAGCCGCCCGCGCAGCGCCTCCACCCGCCGGCGGACGACATCCAGCCCCAGCCCCCGCCCGGAGACGGGAGTCACCCGGCTGGCGGTGGAAAAACCCGGCTCGAAGATCAGGGCGGTGATCTCATCATCGGATAGATCTTTGGCGTCCACTTCGCCGATCAGACCGGCTTCCAGAGCGCGCCGGCTGACAGCTTCCGGGTCGATACCGCGCCCGTCGTCGTGCACAGCAACGTGAATGTCGTGCCCCCGCGTACTGACGGTCAGCCGGATGGTCCCGGCGGGAGGCTTGCCAGCAGCAACGCGGACGTCAGGCGGCTCAATGCCATGGTCGACAGCGTTGCGCAGAATGTGCATCAGCGGGTCCTTGAGCATTTCCAGGACGTGCTTGTCCAGCTCGACCTGTGCGCCCTCCACAGCCAGCGCGACCTCCTTGCCATCGGCGCGGGCCAGGTCGCGCACCATGCGCTGGAAAGCGCCCAGGATGGTGGCGAAGGGCAACATGCGCACACTGGCGATATCGGCCTGCAAAGCGTCCACCAGCGCGGTCAGGTGCAGGTTATCCTGGGCCAGCGCCCGCCCCAGCGCCGCCAGATGGCGGCCAGACTCGGCCAGGTAATGTTGGGTGCTATCCAGAAAATCCAGCAGGGCGAACAGGTCGGCGCTGCCCTCAGCGGGAGCGCCGGGGGAGCGTGAATCGCGCAGGCGGCGGGTGGCCCGGATGTAGGCGGGGCGGGCCTGCCGCCACAGCCGCCGCCAGCGGTGGTGCTCTTCCAGCAGCGACTGGACATCCTGACGGCGTTGCTCGCTGTGCATGCGGGCCAGCAGCAACTCGCTGGTCTGGCCCATGAGCTGGTCGAGCTTGCTCAGGCTGACCCGTACCGTGTCATCAGTCGCATACGTGACCGCCGGCAGGACTTCCGACGGCACGGCAGTCAGTTCAACAGTTTCGGCGGCGGCATGGCTGCTGGCGGCGGTTTGCAGGCCATGCACGGCCTGTTCCACCAAGTCGGGGGAAACGGCTGAACCTTCCGCAAAGAGCTGGATCAGGTCCAGACCGTCATACAGGGCGTCGCAGACCGCCGGGGTGAGTACCAGTTGACCGGCCAGCGCCAGGCCAAAGATATCCTCCATGTGGTGGGCCAGCTTTTCAATGGCCGTCTGGCCGACGGCGCGGGCCGCGCCCTTGAGGCTGTGAGCGATACGGGCGACCTCGCGCAGGCGGGAGGCGGCATCATCGCCGGGGGCAGTCACCTCCAGCTGGAGCAGAATGCGGTTGAGCGCCTCCAGATAGTCGGTGGCTTCCCCCCAGAAGATGGCGAGCAGGTCATCAGACGGTGTGGTTACCACGGCTCCCCGGCCCCTGGAATGGGCGCTTACACGCGGTAGCGGTTGAGGCTGGCGCCCATGTGGGCGGCGATTCCCCGCAGCTGCTGGACATTGCGTTCCACCTTCATGGTGCTTTCGGTGGCCTCGACAGTGGCTTCCTTGATGGTGTGCATGGCGTTGGTGAGTTGATCCATGCCGACGGCCTGCTGGCGGGTGCTGGCCGCGATCTGGACGGCAGCGACGGCGTTTTCCTCAATGGTGCTGGCCAGCTCCTTAATGGTCTGCCCGGCGCGGTCAACCAGGCTGACGCCCCGATCGACGCCTTTGGTGCCCTCCTCGGTGACCATGACCGCCGCGTTGGTGGCCCGCTGGATTTCGCTGAGAATATCGCGGACCTGGGCGGTGGCCTCGCGGCTTTGCTCGGCCAGGTTGCGGACTTCCAGGGCGACCACGGCGAAGCCTTTGCCCTCTTCCCCGGCGCGGGCGGCTTCCACGCTGGCGTTGAGGGCCAGCATCTTGGACTGGTCGGCGATGCTGTTGACAGTGGCGATGATCTCCCCGATCTGCTGGGTGTGTTCGGAGAGAATCAGGATGTTATCGGCGATATCTTCCACCTTGCGGCGGATCAGGTGCATGCCCTCGATCGCGTCGGCAACGGCCTGCTCCCCGGAACGGGAGACTTCGATCGAGGCCTGGGCGTTTTCCGCCACGTGCTGGGCGCGTTCGGCGGTCTGGGTGACGGTGGCCCGTACCTCGTTGACAGTGGCGGTGGTCTGGGCAACGACGGTGTCCTGCTGGGTGGCGGCGTCGATCTGGCGGGCAGTGGCGTGCAGGATTTCATCCGCCGAAGCGGAAAGTCCCTGGATGGCCGTGCGGACTTCGATGGTCATGCGGTGGATGCCGTCGGTCATCACATTGAGCGCCTCGGCCAGCTTGCGGAAGCTCAGGTCGTCATCCGGGCGGGCGGCGAGACGGGCGGTCAGATCGCCGCTGTTGACCTGCCCGACGAAGTCCATGATCCGCCGGAGACGCTCATCTTCCGCCTGCTGCTGGCGACCCCGTTGACGCGCCGCCAGCACCATTACCCCGAACAATGTCGCCAGGGCCACCACCAGCCCCATGCTGGCGATCTGGCCCGGCAGGTCAGCGGCCTGCTGCCTGGCAGTGGCGGGCAGATCGGCCTGGCTCAAGCTGGCAGCCAGGGCGTTGGCGGCCAGCAGCGCGCCGAGCGCCAGCAACGCCAGCGGCAACAGGCTCAACAGGCCGAGCGCCAACACCTGGCGGTTCAGCAAGGGTCGCGGGGTGGAGGCCGCAGGGGCGGCCCGCTCTGGCAGTTGGGAGATTACCCTGTCTTGGCTCACGGCAACACCTGTCCAGCTTTCTACAGCTCGTCATGCACGTTAAGGCGGGGATCGGCGGCCAGGCTGGCCACATCCACAAGAATCGTACCGTCCGGGCTGAGGCCCTGAACATGGGCCAGCCCGATGCCAGCAGCGAGCGGAGGGACGATCGCGCTGAGCGGGATATGTGCAATTTCCAGAATGTCGTCCGCCAGCAGGGCCAGCATCAGCCGGGCAGCCTGGATAACGATCAGGCGCGGGTTGGGCGGGTCCCGATCCACCGGCAGACCCCACAGGCGCGGTAGATCCAGCACGGAGAGGATGCGCCCGCGCAGGCTGATCACGCCCCGATAGCAGGGCGGCACGCCGGGTAGCGGCGTAACCCGCGCCGGCGCCGCCCCGCGCAGTACATGCGCTACCGGCAGGGCGTAGCGTTCACCGGCCCGGATGAAGACCAGGGTGCTCAGCGTCGCCTGATCGAGCGGAGCGCCCTCCTCCACCAGGCGGGCGTACTTGGCGGTGCGCTGGGCAAGGATCTGGTCGGCGTAGCGACGCTCCTGGCGGTCCCAATCCAGGCGGCGCCAGACGTCCTCCCATTGAATGTCCGCCATGCCTTACCTCATCCTCAAGACTGACCCTATCCTTAGTATACTCAGCCCGTTCGCCGGGGGATAGCCAGGCGAGGAAAGCAGGTCAGGCCTGTCACAGGCCGGAAGGCTGGAGGCAAATGCTACCAGAAGCGGGGCCAGGAGACCTGGCAGGCGGCGCTCCCCTGCAGAGTCCCCGCGTGGTTTTGCTTTCCATACCTAACTGCGGCGGAAGACCACGCGGTAGGAGGTGGTGGAGCGTTCACCGCTTTCGGTGGTGCACGGGGAGGCGGCCAGCGGGTTGCTGCGGCGGCTGCGGTCCGGCAATTCGACGGTGTAGGATCGGTTGGCTTCCATCTGGAAGTCGGCGTAACCGGCCCCACGCTCCGGCTTGAGACCGGTGAAGAAGCGATCCTCGCCGCCGTCCCAGGCGACACGCACCGGAATACCCGGCTGGTCGCCTACGCCCGGCCACTGGACATAGACTTCGATCACCCCGGCCAGCGTCACGCTGCAGAATGTCTGGATGTTGGCGATGATGTAATCGTCAACCTGGGGGACTTCGGTCGGTGTGCGGGTAGGAGCGACGGTCGGCGGCGTCAGCAGTAGCGGGACGGCTGCCGTGGGTGTCTTGGTCGGCGGTGGGACGAGCGTCGGCGTGACCGGGATCGCCGTCGGGAAGGGCGTTGGCGTGGCCAGCGTCACCAGGAACAGGCCGCTCTGATCGGCACAGCCGGAACGCCCTTGCGGGCTGTAGAGGGCGATCATGGCTTCGATCGTGTTGCGCTCGGTGTTATTGTCCACCCCCTGCAGGAACAAATCGCAGGCGGCGTTGGCCACGGCCTGGAAGGGATCGCCCGGCAGGCGCAGTTCCACCAGCCGCTCGACAGCGCGACGCAGGTCGCCATCGGCGCGGTAGGCCAGGCTGATCGCGATCAGATAGTCGCGGCGGGCTTCGGCGCTCAGCTGGTAAGGCTGGGTGTCATATTCCACGACCGGGTCGATCAGCCAGGCGTAGGTCAGCCCCAGGGCCAGCCCGATGATCAGTCCCAGCAGCAACCCGACCCACGAAATGCGATAATTCCTCGCCATGTGGTCGTCCGTTAAGCAGTGTGCGGGTCAGCCACGCGTCGGTTATCACGGAGCCGGCGCGCGGTAAGCCTCCATCAACGGCGTCAGGCGGCCCATCGCCTCAGCCAGCGCCACCAGACGGCGAATGTCGGCCACGTTACGACCCTGCGAGATGTAACGCTCGGTCAGGGCCTGCACGTAGTCGGGCACGCTGGCAACCTGCAGCCGGCGCAACCGCTCGACAGCGCCGGTCAGGTCGCCATCAGCGGCGTAGCCATAGGCGATCATGACGGTGTAGTCGTCCCGGTGAGGCTGGTCGAGCATGCTCAGCGGGCTGTCCACATATTCGACCGGGGCCTGCACCCAGCCGATGTACAGCCCCAGCCCGATTCCCGCCGCCAGGCCGATCAGGAGGGAAACCACAATGCGCGTCATATCCGTCGTATCCGTTGCAGGGTCAATCGCCAGCGGGCGGTCTTCCGCCCGCGCCTGTTTATTGTAGCAGCTTTTGGGCGTGAAGACCTGATCGATGAACGTCTGTCAGCGCCCCCGGCGGGCTTTGCGCCCGGCGATGATCTCCCGGTAAAAGGCCAGCAGGTCGCGGTCCTGCTCCGCCCCCCAGGGCATCACCGCCCGGCTGACCTCCAGCCCCAGGCCCTGCTTACTGCGCTCCTGGCTCAGCCCGACCTCCGTGCCGTAGTAGATTACCGGCGGCGCGGGCAAGCGCATCTGCGCAGCGGCGGCCCGCCGCAGGGCATCTTTATCCCCGCCAGCGATGAACAGGAAGCGGTCAGTATCGTGGTTATCCAGAAAGGTCGGCATGATAAACGTCTCCGGGAAGTAGTCCCGGTGCCGCGCCAGGAAGTGCTCTAGCTGCGCCTCCGACCACGTCCGGTAACCATACGTCCGGCGCAGGGCAGCTTCTACGTGAAAGTCCAGGTTGCCATCCAGCCGGCCCACATAGCGGCGAATCTCGCCTGGGGAATCGATGATCTCCCCGAAGACAAAACAGTCCGCTTTGGCCGCCTTGCAGGCGCGGGTGAAATCCGCCCAGAAGTCCGGCCCTGGCCCCAGGGCGTAGTCCAGCCGGTAGCCGTCTACGTCAAATTCCTTCAGCCAGTAGACGGCGTGGCCGATCATCCATTCCCGCGCCTCAGGATGCTGCAGGTTGAGCTGTGGCATCTGCCTGACGCCGAAGAACGACCGGTAGCCGATCTTCGAATCGTTGAAGGTGAACCACTCCCGGTAGCGGCTGTGCGGATTCTTGAGCGCCTCCACGAATATCGGATGCCGGTGGGAGACATGGTTGCACACCAGATCGAGGATGATCCGGATGCCGCGGGCGTGAGCTTCCTCAACCAGCTCATGCAGGTCATCCTCACTGCCCAGGCGTGGCTCCACCCGGCGGTAATCGGTCGCGTCGTAACCGTGATGAGTCGGGCTGGGAAAGATCGGAGTCAGCCAGATCGCGTTGGCGCCAAGATCGGCCACATAATCCAGCTTGTGGATGATGCCCCGCAATGTCCCGCCACAGAAACTGTTCATGTCCGTCGTCTGTCGCCAGGCGCGCCCATCGCCGGGGTAGAAGCGATCCGGGAAGATCTCGTAGATCACGGCATCATAGGCCCAGGCCGGCGGGGTGAAGCGGTCAACCGAATAGGCGAAGATCATCCCCGCCGCCGGATCGCCGGGCGGGATAACCGGCGCGGGTCGCTGATGGAAGAACGCCTCCGCCGAAAGCTCAACCGTGATCTGGGGGTCGGGCCAGTTGGCGAAGACTTCCGGCGCGCCTTCCGCCCAGGCCCCGATCCGGTAGCGCACCAGGGTTCCTTCCGGCTGGGCGGGCAGCGTCGCCTGCCAGATTTGCAGGTAATCCCAGACCAGTGAATCCCAGACGGTTTCCACCAGCGCAAACGGGATGGCCGCGCCATGCTCCGCTACACCGCGTGCGCCAGCGGGGATACTGCCGTCGGTGGTGTAGTAAGCGGCCATCGCCGTAACCGCCAGTTCCGGCCCGACACAGACGGTCAGGGTAACCGGCTGACCGGGCAGCGGATCGGCAGGGCTGAGGGCGTGCCCGTGCTGAAGACCGCGCCGCATGGCCCGGTGATGGACCAGTTTCAGATCATCAGTCGCGTATGTTCCGAAGATGTGCTCTTCCATAAATGTTGTGTCCCAGCATGATGGCACGGCAAAGGCCGCCCAACCCGATGCGCAATAGCGCGGCGCAAAATAGCCCGCTCAACCTGCCCGCCAGGATCGGCACGGCAGGCTCACGGGCCTGTTTCTACCTGCTGGCAGGGCGGCCAGCCGCCCTGCTCTAGCCTTTGACTGCCCCCTGGGTCAGACCGCCGACGATCTGATCCTGGAGCGCGATGTAGAGGATGACGATCGGGGTCGCGCTGATCAGCGCGCCCGCCGCAAACTTGCCCCAGTCGCGGGCGAAGTTATCACTCACGTAGTTGTACAGGCCCACCATCAGCGTCCACGTGGTCTTATCGCGGAGCATAACGCGGGCCAGCACAAATTCGTTGATTGTGCCGATAAAGGACAGGATCGCCACCACCGCCAGGATAGGCCGCACCAGCGGGAAGATCAGCATCCAGAAGGTCTGCCAGTGGCTGGCGCCGTCCACCTGCGCCGATTCGTCGATGTCCCGCGGGACGGAATCAAAGAAACCTTTCATCAGCCAGGTGTTGATGCCCATCGCCCCGCCCATGTAGACCAGGATCAGGCCGCCCAGGCTGTTGAGGCCGAACAGGGAGAAAAACGACCAGTTGATCCCTTCCAGGAAGGGCAACGCCTGCGGGATGTATTCCGGCAGCTTGCCGATCTGCTGCAGGATCAGGAACAGGGCGACCATGGCCAGCATGTTGGGGAAGACCTGGATCAGCAACACCAGCACCAGCAGGTTACGCCGCCCGGCAAAGCGGAAGCGGGAGAACGCATACGCGCTCAGCGCCGCCACTATCACGGTCAGGATGGAAGTGATGCTGGCGACGAAGATCGAGTTACCCAGCCAGTTCCAGAAGGGATGGATCTCGACATCCTCAACCAGCAGGCCGCGGAAGTTGGTCAGCAGTTCGTCCAACGAGTCCACGCCCTGCGGGATCAGGGTCTGGTTGGCCAGGTTGCCTGTCGGATTGAAAGCGGCGGAAAAGATCCACACCACCGGGAACAGGGCGAAGGCGACGGCAATAACGATCACCACCCAGCGCAAGGTCAGCTCCAACCGCTTCTCCCAGCTACCGACCACCATGCGGCTTTCCGTGTGACTAGACATTTTCCGACACCTCCTCCCACTGCCCGGTAAAGCGGAACTGGAGCAGCGTCACGCCAGCCACGATGGCGAAGATGATGATCGTGATGGCCGAAGCCAGGCCGTAGTCCGCACCGCGCCCGGATCCGAAAGCCAGGCGGTAGGTGTAACTGATCAGGATATCGGTATAGCCAGCCGGGGTCAGCGTACCGGGGATGGGCGGGCCACCTTTGTTGAACGCCTCCACCACCACAAAGTTATTGAAATTGAAGGTGAAGGACGCAATCAGCAGCGGGCCAACCGTCACCAGCAGCAGCGGCAGGGTGATGCTCCAGAAGCGTTGCCAGGGATTGGCCCCGTCCACGGATGACGCCTCATAGATGTCGGTCGGGATGGCCTGAAGTGCGCCGCTGCAGATCAGCATCATGTACGGGTAGCCCAGCCACAGGTTGATCAGCAGGATACCGATCTTGGCCCACAGCGGGTCAGAGAACCAGGGCGGGTTGATGCCGAACGACCGCGCCAGCACGCCCAGGTTGGGATTCATCATCCCCTTCCAGACCAGGATGCTGATCACGCCAGGGATAGCGTAGGGGATGATCAACAACGAGCGGATGACTTTGCGGCCAGGGATGTCCGGGCTGTTGAGCACCAGAGCCATGATCAGCCCGGCCACAAACGTGGTCATCACGGAGAAGAAGGCAAAGGCCACCGTCCAGACGAACACCTGCACCAGCGGCCCGCGCAGCGCCGGGCTTTCCACAAAGCGGCGGAAGTTATCGAAGGCAACGCCGACCCAGTAGCCGGGTTGCAGCTCCTGCTGCTCCGCCCTGCCCTTGTTGGCAATGAACGAGCCGGTCTCATCATCAGCGGCGTAGAAGAGGCCAGTCTGACGATCTTCCAGGCCGTTCAGTTCTGCGTTCCAGACGTAACGCTGCAGGCTGCGGGCTGCCACACCCCGCGCCGCGGAGACCACCGTAACGGTATTCGGCTCCTCGCCAAACTGGGCCTTCTCCAGCACGCTCAGGGCGGCGACCAGCTCACGGCGCTCCAGTGGCCGGTAGCCCTCATATTCCTCCGGCGGCTCCGGATCAACGCCCTCCAGGATCACCAGCGGCTCGCCTTCCTTGGCGAAGATCACCTCGGTTCCGGCGTCGCCTTCCCGTGTCAGCCAAAGGGCGTAGTCGGTCGGGTCAGCCTTGTTGACGTAGGGGGTGAAACGGTAAGTTGGCGCATCTTCCGGTGTAAAGGTGGCCTTGCTGTGCAGGGCGATGGCCTGCTCCTTGCTGAACAGGTGGCCGTCGCTGTAATTGGTGAAGGCGGTGCTGATGGTGAACAGCAGCGGGTAGATGACCAGCAGGATCATCAGCGCCAGGCCGGGCGACATCCAGCGGAGGGGGTAGAGACGCGGCACAAAGATCACCACATTCATCCCGATGGTGATGACGGCGATGATCAGGGCCAGGGCGGCATTGCCGCTGTACCAGAACGCATAAAACAACAATAGCCCGAACGCATCCAGGATGGCTAGGCCGACCAGTTTTAAGATCTGTCCTGATATGAGGGCGGGGAGCCCCTTCGGGCCCCCCGCATTGGTGCTCAGCGCACTCATGGTTTTATTCCCCGATGGTCACGGTCACCAGGTGGGTTGCGGAGTCGTAGGTGAAGGTCACGACCGAGTCGGCTTCCAGAACCAGCGAGTAGTTGCCGCCATCGCGGACACCATCGACACCGTAGTTCTCGCCCCAGCTACCGCCCAGGGCGGCCTTGTACTCATAGCTGCCAGCCGGGATGTTGAACGTACCGGAGAAGGTACCGTCGCCGTTGTCGGTCAGGGCGGTCACCTTGCAGGCCGGGTCCCAGTCGCTGGCGCAACCTACCGCCGCCTGCCAGGAGCCAGGGATGTTGACCATGCTGCTCAGGTCGGTGGCCAGCAGCTCGCGCACCTGCGCCGCGGCGTTGGTCAGGGCAGCCTCAGCGCTTTCGGTCTGGCGGATGATCAGCTCCATCGCGTTGCCCCAGGCCGTCCAGACGGAGGCCATCTCCGGGATGGCGGGCATGGCCGCGCCATTCGCCCCGGCAGCCACGAAACCGGCGATGTCTGGATCAGTGATGGCTTCCCGCACGGCCAGGTAAGCGGACGGGCGTGGATCGGCGTCGAAGATCTGCTGCATGACGTCAGCGTTAGCCACGTAGTCCAGCAGGAAGATTTCCGCCAGCATCTGGTTCTGGCTGAAGGCGCTGATCATGAAGCCCTGTACGCCCAGGAAGGGGCTGGCGGGTTGAACCTCGCCGGGGATCATGGTCACCGCATACGGCACGCCGGAGGCCTTGATACGCGGCAGTGCCCAGGGGCCAGTCACGATCATGGCCGCTTCGCCGGTCTCGAACATGGTGTGCTCGATGTCGTAGTCAATATCGGGGACCAGCAGGCCTTCTTCGACCAGGCTCTGCAGGTAAGCGCCAGCCGCCAGCGCGCCTTCGCTGTCCAGGCCGATATCAGTGGGATCATAAGCGCCCACTTCATCACGCCCAAAGACATAACCGCCAAAGGCGCTGAACATGGGCATCCAGTGATAGGGGTCGTTGGTGCGGATGATGTAGCCGTACTTGGCCGCGCCGGAAGCCTGGATTTCAGCAGAGAGTTCCTTCACCTCGGTCCACGTGGTGGGTGGGGTTTCCACCAGCTCAGGGTTGTAGATGAAGGCCAGGTTTTCCATCGCATAGGGCATGCCGTAGAGAACGCCGTCATAGGTGAAGGCGTCCACCGCCGGCGCGAAGAACTCCGCCGCCTTATCGCCCAGGTCGATCGGGGCCAGCAGGCCGTTGATCACCAGCTCGCCCAACCAGTCATGGGCGCCGATGATGATGTCCGGGCCTTCACCCGCGGGGCCGGCGACCTTGAGGCCGTCACGGATATCGCCGAAACCCATCTCCTGCACGATCACCTCCACGCCGTATTCCTCGGTGAAAGCCTTGCCGACTTCCGCCAGGATCGGCGCGCGGGTGTCATCCGCCCAGATCACCAGCGAGGTTGCTTCCTGCGCCAGCGCCGGAGCCAGGCTGCCCAGAATCAGGATGACGATAGTCAACAACATCAGGTGCTTCTTCATGCTCACTCCTCCGTAACACTCAGGCACTGCGAAATTGACGGACGGTTGCGAAACGCGTCAACCGATTGCCACAGGTATTTTTGTGTTTGCCACCTCCTTCCTGTGTGCAAACACTTGCTTAATCATTCTGGAGCCAGTTATCACCTGAATACTTCCCTACAAAAACGTTCTAGAATGCTCCGGGCAAGAGGCTTAAAGCTATTTGCCTGCGGCCTGGCAATATGCAGGGGGCCGACGGTCCTGTCGCCTTCCGTTGCTACTCCTCTCTACAGCCCAGCGTGTTCAGCGTATCCACCAGCGAATCGTGCAGCTTGGTCAGCAGCTCGGAAAACCGGGCCTGCTCACCAGCATCCAGCGCCTGATTGAAGCGGTAGGCCACGGCTTCTTCATGCGCAGCGCGGGCCGCCTGTAGCAACTCGACCCCGGCGGGAGTCAGCGCCAGCCGCCAGGCGCGACGATCGTCTGAATCCGAAGCGCGAGTCACCAGCCCATCGCGCTCCAGTTGATCAACAATGCGGGTGATCGTGCTCTTGGCCCGCAGCAACCGATCGCTCAGCGCGGTCAGGCGCACATCGCGCTCCTCAGCCAGTGCTTTGAGTACCCGATACTGGGGCAGAGTCAGGCCAAAACGCTGCAGTACACGCCGATCGCCGTCATCGAGGAGGACATAAATGTTGTGGATCATACGGTACTGCAGCTGAACCGAAGTGCGTGCCCCGGGAGATACATGATCCAAGACCAGCTCCTTATTAAGCAGGGAGTAACAAGGGCACTGATCGTCACGCAGATTGTTCGGGCTGCAACGATTGCGGTTGCAATTATTTTATGCCGGATGGCCCCGATCGTCAAGTTGAACAAAAGCTCACTGGATGATTCGCACAAGTCAACGCCTGATCAGTTGAGGCGGAAGTTCTCCGCCCGGCGGGAGTCGCCCGGTTTTTCCAGCAGGGCGGCCAGCAGGGTGACCTCGCGGCGGTAGAGGACATTCAGGTCGGTCACCAGTTGTAGGGCATCGGGCGCGGCCAGGAGGGCCTGCTTTTGCAACGGGGGGACCTGAAGCAATGTGGCGGCCAGATAGGCAAAGGCCAGCGGGTCCCGGGGCAGATGCTCAATGGGGACAGTGTCGATCTGCCCGGCGCGCTTGAGCGCTTGCAGGTAGCGTTCTACCCAGCCGCGTAACCGGCGATCGGCCCGCCGCAGTGCCGCCGTGTCCTCGCCGGGCAGCGGGATCAGGCTGACCTGGCCGATCAGGTACGGCTGGGTCTCCGCATCGAGCGTTTCGATCAGGAAGCGGCTGCGCCCCAGCGCGCTGATGTTCAACCGGCCCTGGCTGAGCGTCTCCACCTCCAGGATATGAGCGGTGCAACCGATGCGGTACGGCACGGGCAGCGGGCCGAGCGCTTCCGCGCCATGCTCGATCAGCACAACGCCAAAGGTCAGCGTCTGCTCCAGGCAGCGCCGGATCATCAGCTTATAGCGTTCCTCAAAAACGTGGAGGGTCAGCGGCATACCGGGGAACAGGACGGTGTGCAGCGGAAACAGCGGAAGCTCAATCATGATCGTCCGGCTTCTACTCAGGTTTTCGGGCGGGCGGCGGTGATGTTACCTTTACCATAGCACAACTTTCGCCCAGGCCCCATACGCGCCAGCAACGGGCAGAAGAAGAGGCAGGAGGCGGGAACAGAGGCCGGGAGGCCAGATGAGGGGCAATTCCTAGCTTACCCCCCCATCCGGCCTCCCGCTTCCTGATTCCCTGCTCCCCGCTTTTCTATTGCACCGTCACCATCGCCTGGTATTCCAGCGTCCGGTTATCGATGGTATAGACGCGCAGAATGTAGGTCGTGGTAGCCAGTGGGCATTCCTGGCGCGTGCCGTTCGGCCCGACAGGCTGCCCCTGGTAGTAGATCTGCACCGCGCCGGAGGTGTTCCAGATCAGGTCGACGCACTGACCGGCGGAGATCAGGGCCGGGTTGGCGTAGAAGGAGATAATCACCTGCTGGCCGGGTTGCGGGCCGGAATAAACCGTGATGGTCAGTTCGCGGTCGATGGTCTGCCCGGTCAGGGTGACAGCCCGCAGGCGGTAGGTGGTCGTCTGGCGCGGACATTCCTCGCGGGAACCATTGAGGGCCACTGGCGCCGGTTCGCCGTTGTAGTACACCCGGTCAATAGCCTGGGTTTCCCAGCTCAGGGTGACACACTGGCCAAGCTGGATCATCTGAGCCGTGGCCCGGAATTCAGCGCGGGCCTGGGTGATGGCCACCGTCACAAAGCGCTGCTCGATCCGGTAGCCGGGCCGGACGACCGTCAGGCTGTAGCGGGTGGTCTGGGTGGGGCATTCCTGGCGCGCGCCCTGGCTGGCTACCGCCCGCGCCTTGTAGTAAACCGAGCCATCGCCCTGCACGGCCCAGCGCAGAGTGGTGCACTGGCCCGGCAGGATCGCTGTCGAGTCGGCGACGAAGCCGATCCCGCCCTCATCGATCGGCACAGAGGCGATGAACGGCGGCGGCACCCGCCCGCCGACGGCGTTCAGGTAGCGCCCGCGCACCCAGCCGCGGTAGGAGCCATATTCCACAAACACCCACAGCCCATCCGCACTGATCGAACGCGCTGAAACCGTGCGCCCGGCGGGGATAACGGTGATGACATTGGTCTCTTCAAATGTGGTGGCCGGGTCGTCCTCCACCACTTCAGGATCAGTGCGCAGGTGGACATCAACCAGCGCCTCGACGATGACATCGCCCAGGCCCAGCATCGGCGAGGGGGAGATCACCGCCGGAGGGACGTGATCGCTGGAGATGGGCAGCGTCGCCACGTCGCCGGATTGCAGCTCCAGGTACTGGCGGGCCATCCAGCCACCCTGGCCGTTATAGGTCACGCGCAGCCAGTTGAAGTTGGGGCTGATGGCCGTAGCGGTCACGGTTGTGCCCTGCGGAGCGGTGTAGTAGATGGCCGAGGCCGTGCTTGGCGCAGCACGCAGATGCAGATTGGCCGTCGTGACCAGCACAACCGGCGCGCGCTCCTCCTGAGCGGCAATCCCTGCCGCGCCGCTGAGCGCCAGCGCCAGCCCGGCCAGCAAGGCGATCAACAGCGCCAGCCGCCCCAGCCCGCTCCCGATTCTTCCACCGCGCAAATTCACCGCCGTGTGCATGGCCCGTGTCCTCTCCTGCCGCTGCTCTCCATGCCTGTAGCTCCATTATAGTGAAGCCGGGCCAGCGGGGCTATCCAACCCTCGTAACGGGTCGGAACGTCTTAGCCGCTCAGCGACAGCAGGTAAGCCATCAGGTCGCCGATCTGCTCGTCGGTGAACAGCTCGCGGTAAGTGCGCGGCATCAGGTTATCCGGGAAGCCTGGCACCACATAAGCGCCTGGATCGGTGATCGACTGGTACAGGTATTCCTCCACGCTCAACCCAGGAACATGCCCGGCGGCATGGCTGGCCACGTTGAGCAGGCCGGGGCCGACCAGTTGCTCCTCCGAATCGACCCGGTGGCAGGTGGCACAGGCAAAGCCAACCTCGCTGAACATCGTGTTGAACAGTTCTGCGCCCCGGCCTGGATCGCCCAGCGGGACGGGTAGCTCGGCGGGCTGGGCGGATCCCACAGCAGGATGCATGTGCCCGCCGCTATCGGCGTCAGTTGCTGCCGGGGCGTCTGCTCCGGCTGTTTCTCCGCTGCCGGAGGTCGATTCCTGGCCTTCAACAGCAGCATGGCCGTTGTCGCTCACCCCGTGTTCGCCCTCGCTGATATAGGCTGGCGCGCCACAGGCTGCCAGCAGCAGCACTGCCAGGGCGAGGAGCGCCGCCATACGTAAGATTCCGGTCATGGTCTTCTGTCCCTTGCTCCGGTAACTGTGAAAAACGCAGCAAACGAATTGGATTATAACAGTCTGGAAAATGACTGGCAAGCAGGCAAAGGAGGCCGGGAGACCCCCGCTGAGGCATGGTATGCCAGCCGCCTGCCCTGTTTCCACCCACTGTTCGCGGCTCTTTGCGGCCTGCCGACGGGCTGGCCTACCGGTTTCTCCTGTCGCTTATTGTCTGCCTCTACAGGTAACCGCGCCGCCGGAACTCCCGCAACAGTACGGCCACCACCGCCGCCATCATCAGGATGACAACCGGCACCCCCCACCAGGCCTCAAACGGCGGCCAGGTCTGCAGGAAGTTCATCCCGTAAAAGCCGCCGAAGACAGTCAGCACGCCGATGGCAACTGTGATCACCGTCAGGCGGTTGACGATGACGTTCAGGCGGTTGGAGGTGGCCGACATGTACAGGTCGATCAGGCCGGTGATCATGTCGCGCTGGACGCTCATCATATCGGCCAGCAGGGTCAGGTGGTCGATCACATCGCGCATGTAGTAGCGCAGATCGGTGCCGCCGCCCTGGATATCCCACTCGTGGGCCAGATCGTTGAGCATCTCCCGCTGCACCCAGACCAGCCGCCACACTTCCGCCCCCCAGCGTTTGAGCGTGAACAGGCGGTTGAGGCTGCTCTGATCCGGCTGGGCCAGGACGATATCGCTGAGGATTTCGCTCTCCTGCTCTATCGCGTCCATCACCGGGAAGATATGGTCGACCAGCACATCGGCCAGCACGTAGCACAGGTGGCGGGCAGAAGCGGCCAGCTGCGCCGGGGCGCGGCAAACCCGGCGCAGCGCCTCCTCCACCAGCGGTTCCGGGGCGGCATGAACAGTGACCAGGAAGCGCTCCCCCAGAAACACATCCAGTTCACGGGTGGCAAATGTCTCGTCCCCGTTCAGGGTTACCGCGTTGAAGATAATGAATGTCTCGTTCGCGTAGGTCTCAACCTTGGGACGCTGTTCCTGGTTATGAGTGTCCTCAATAGCCAGCGGGTGAAAACGGAACACTTCGCTGAGGACATGCAGGTCTTCGTCTGTCGGGCCGGTCATATCAACCCAGAAGAGCGTGCCATCCGTCGCCAGCAACGCGGGCAACTCCTCTGGCGCGGCCTCGCGGACCACCCCCGGCGCAAACACCGTGATCTTCATGCTCGCCCCCTGAACTGCCTGCTCGCTAACGGTCGTCTGCTGGTGGGGTCAGCCCGATCCGCAGCAGGATCACCGCGATCAGGGCCAGGACCGCCCCGAACAGAAACGGCGCCCGCGGTCCGAAGCCCGCCCAGCCGCCGATCCCGCTCCACAGCAGGCCGGCGATCACGCTGGCAGGCAGGGCCAGTACGCCCACCGCCGCATTATACACGCCGTAAGCCGTGCCGCGCTTTTCCTCCGGAACCAGGTCGGCGACCAGCGCACGGGCGTTACCCTCCACCGCCCCATAGTAAATGCCGTACAGGCCGTACAACGCCCACATCTGCCATGCCTGTTCCACCAGGGCGAAGCCCAGGTACAGCAGGCCATAGACCAGCCAGCCGCCGACGATCAGCCGGTAGCGGCCGATCCGGTCAGAGAGCACGCCCGCCGGGCCGGAGATCAGCGCGTAGATCAGGTTGAAGGTCAGCACCATCCCCATCACGCCGGCCACAGTCAGCCCCCGTTCCTGAGCGCGCAGGATCAGGAAGGCGTCTGCCGAATTGCCCAGCGTGAAGACCGTCACCGCCAGCAGAAAGCCATAGAAGCGCCGGTCAAAACCGCGCAGGGTCAGGCGCGGTGCTTCCGCCTGGCTGGTAACCGGCACATCCTGCGCCCCGGCGGCCAGGACGATCACGGCCAGCACCGCCGGGATGATGCTGGCGATCACGACCACCTGGAAGGTCTCCCGGCTGAGGGTCAGGCCGCCGGCCTGGGTCGCCAACACAATCAGCAGGGCGATCAGGATGCCAGTCGCCGCGCCGAGCGTATCGCCCATGCGGTGCAAGCCAAAGGCCAGGCCGCGGTGATCGGCGTCGATGCTGGCGGCGACCAGGGCGTCACGCGGGGCGGTGCGGATGCCCTTGCCGATGCGGTCCGTGACGCGCACAGCCAGCACCCCCCACCACGACGTGACGATGTACAGAAACGGCTTGGCGACGGTTGAAAGGCCATACCCGGCCACTGTCAGCCACTTGCGGGCGCGCAGCCGGTCGGAAAGCCAGCCGGAGAAAATCTTGAGCAGGCTGGCGGTTGTCTCCGCGATGCCTTCGATCAGGCCGATGACGTTGGTCTTGACGCCCAGCACGTTGGCCAGGAAGAGCGGCATCAGGTCAAAGAGCATGTTGCTGGAAACATCGGTCAGGAAGCTGGTGGCGGTGACCACCCAGACATTGCGCGGCAGGCTCCGCCAGGCGGGGCGGGAAGCTTCGGTACGGGGGATGGTGGTCTGAGACATATGAATGGCGCTATTTCCCTTTCGGTGCAGATCACAGCGCTTTGCGAACAATGAGCAGCAGGCGATGCTCGTTGGTGGCGATGCCGCGCGGCGTAGTATAGGCGGCGGCGATGTGCGCCACCTGCTCCCAGTGGCGGGCCATGTCGAAGTCTTCCGGCAGGGGAACCGCCTGCAACCAGAAAACCAGCGAGTTCAGGTCGGCGTAGTAGTACGGCACGTTGTACTCCGCCCGGCACACGATCGCGCACCCGCGAGCCTGGAAGGCCGCCGCCACGCTGTCCGGGTCCTGCCCGGCCACTGCGCGGTACTGCCCGCTCGCCGTACAGCCAAAGACGCGGGTGATGTTTTCGGCGTTACGCGGGCCGACCTGCTGGGTGATGAACAGGCCGCCGGGCCGCAACACGCGCACTGTTTCGTCCACATGGATGATGGCCTGGCGGTTGAGCACCACGTCAAACGACTCGTCAGGGAAATGCAGGTCGTGGATGGGCATCGTCAGGAAGGCGATCCGCCCCGCCAGCGCAGGCGGCAGGTTGGCCTGGGCCGCCTGGATCAGCGCTTCATCCGGGTCGATCCCCACGCCACGGGCAAAGAAGCGGGCCAGGCTCAGGAATTGCCGCCCGCTACCTGTACCAATATCCAGCACGCTGTCGGTCGGGCGCAGGTAGCGGCGCACGATCTCGGCGTAATACCAGGGCACGGGGTCGCGGGTGGCGCGTACGCGGGTATAATCCCGACGATGCCACCCCCCGACCCGCGCCGCCACCGCCAGCAGGTGCTCGCGAGAGAGCGGGTTGCGGTTCACGGCTCCGGCCCTCCTCCGGCCTCTTACATTCCGGCATACCGCTCATTGCCAGTGTTATCCCGGCGGGGGAGGTCTGTCAAGCGGGCCAGGTATGTTTTTGTGTGCAATTTGCGCCGGGGATGGTATGCTGGCAGCCTGTACGCAAAGGGTGATCCGGCGTGCCACCGGGGGATGAGCTATGGTCGTTGCCACCTGCCAGATCGAACTCACTTTGCCGGGCGTCAGCTCGCTCAAGCAAAAGCGCAGCGTGCTCAGAGGCCTGATCGCCGGCGTGCACAAGAAGTTCCATGTTGCCGCGGCGGAGGTCGACCTGCATGATGTGTGGCAATCCAGCACGATCGGGCTGGCTGCCGTCAGCACCAGCGCCAGCCATGCCGAGCAGGTGCTGGAAAACGTCGTGCGCTGGATCGAAGACTACCGTCCTGACCTGGAAGTTGTGGACTACGCCATCGAAGCCATTCATGTTTGAGGGACGGCGAGGACTATGATCGCAGTCATTGACTACGAAGCCAGTAACCTGCGCAGCGTGCTGCATGCCCTTAGCCACCTGGGCGCGGCGGCCCGCGTGGCCGCTGTACCGGACGATCTGGCAGGCGCGCAGGCGATCATCCTGCCGGGGGTGGGCGCTTTTGGGGCGGGCATGGCCCGTCTGCGGGCGCGCGGCTTTGAACCGGCCATCCGGGAAGCCGTCGAGCGCGATGTGCCGCTGCTGGGCATCTGCCTGGGGATGCAGTTTCTCTTTGAGGTCAGCGAGGAACAGGGCGAACATGCCGGGCTGGGCCTGCTGGCCGGGCGGGTCGTCCGCTTCCCGACGCTGCCGGGCCTGAAGGTCCCGCACATGGGCTGGAACCAGCTGCAGCCCGTCCAGGAGTCACCGCTGCTGGCCGGGATCGCCGCCGGTGATTACGCCTACTTCGTCCATAGCTACCTCTGCGCTCCGACCGATCCTGCTGACGTGGTGGCTACCTGCGATTACGGGGTGGCCTTCCCGGCGGTAGTGGCGCGGGACAACGTCTACGGCGTGCAATTCCACCCGGAAAAGAGCCAGGCGGTCGGCCTGCGCCTCCTGCGTAACTTTGTGGCAATGGTGGGCTGAGCGCCTATATTGGATTGAGTGTCTATCCGCCGCCTGGGCTGGATAACGAGGGGTTTAAAACCTTTTGTCTGGGCTCCAAAACGGATTTGCAGACAGGTTGCCTATGATTCTCTACCCTGCCATCGATCTGCGCGGCGGGCAGGTTGTCCGCCTGCAACAGGGCGATCCCGCCCGCCAGACCCATTACAGCGCCGACCCGCTGGCCGTCGCCCACCGCTGGCAGGAGGCCGGGGCAGCCTGGCTGCACGTGATCAACCTGGACGGCGCTTTCCAAACGGCCAATGATAACCTGGCCGTCCTGGGCAGGCTGGCCGGCCTGGGCATCCCGATTCAGTTTGGCGGGGGCATCCGCTCACTGGAGGACGCAGCGCGGGCGTTTGACGCGGGCGCAGCGCGGGTGATCCTGGGCACGGCGGTCGCTCAGGACCCGGCGCTGGTAGAGGCGTTCGTGGCCCGCTGGGGAGCGGAGCGGCTGGCCGTCGCCCTGGATTCACGCGGCGGGCAGGTAGCCATCCATGGCTGGCAAGCGGCTTCCGCCTGGACGCCGGTTGAACTGGGGCGGGCGCTGGCCCGGCGCGGGGCGGTACACGCCCTGTACACCGATATCGTCCGCGATGGCGGGCTGCAGGGAGTGGACGTGGCCGGTACGGCCCGCCTGGCGGTGGAAACCGGCCTGCAGGTCATCGCCTCCGGCGGCGTGGCCAGCCTGGAAGACATCCGCGCCTTGCGGGCGACCGGTCAGGTGGCCGGGGCAGTGGTGGGCAAGGCGCTGTACGAAGGCGTCTTCAGCCTGGCTGACGCCCTGCGCGTCGCCGCTGATCTGTCCTGAGCCGGGCTTATTCCCGCCCCGGCAGGCCAAAGCGGTAGGCCCGCCGCTTGGGGTCCATGGCGTCGGTTAGGGTAGTCTCGTTGCGCGTGCCCCAGGTCAGGTGGATGTCCTTAACGAAGGTAGCCAGCAAATCCAGCGCCAGGGCGACAAAATCGGTGTTGTCCATGTCGTCCTGTTGTTTGGGCCAGCCATAGCCCCAGGCAAACCAGGAACCATCGAGCAGGACAATCACATCGTAGAAAGCGGTAGCCTGCAGGTCGTCGCCCTGCAGGAGAAAGAAGGCCAGCCGCCCGCATGGCTCCTTGAAGGCCTGGCCGGGGATCATGGCCTCATCGTTGACGTTGGGCCAGGCAACACCTGCCAGCGGCACGGCGGCGATCCGCCAGTCTTCGATCCCGATCTGCAGGACGCGCCGCCAGCCACCTACGGGGTGCTTGGAGTAGCGCGGGGCGCTGATGTTCTGTACGCCCGCCTCGTTCAGGCGGCGGATGCCTTCCTCAAAACCGGCGAACAGCCGGGCGGTGAAAGCTTCCATCCGCCGTTCCAGCAGTTCCACCTGCAGCTGGCGGCGGGTCATGATCGTCTTGATCTCTTCCAGTGCGCTGGCCCGTGCTTCCTCATTCTCGCGCATAGGTCTGTGACTCTCCCTGTCACCGGTCGGATTGGTGCCGACAGCGGCGCTGTCAGTGGCTGCACGGATTGTACACCGACCTCTGCGGCAGGGATAGCGGCCAGCGGGCAGGGGGCGCTCCAGCGGCGCTCCAGCATAGAACGCCCGCAAAAGCAAGCGGTCCGCCACCTGGACGGACCGCTGCACTTGAAACTGGAGCCAGCTGAATCGCTTCTTTCCGCGCGGTGGTGGGATCTTTTCCCCTGGCGGAGACTGCCCTCCCAAGGCGCCATTCCGGCGTACTTACAACGATCTGTTGTAGATGAGGCGTCCCGCGCCCGCTATCCCGACTGCCAGCCGTTGGCGGGTATTCAGGCGGCTCCCCCATTGGTGGCCCTGGCCAATGGGCATTGTTTGGTTACGGGCCGTTGTTATTTTCACTCTACAACGACTCAGGCCAGGGATCAAGCCTGCCTGTGCAACGTGCCTAATCCTGCCAGGCATGAATCACCGCCGGCAAGACGGCACAGGCGGGGTGCATCCGGCCCGGCGCGCCCCGCCTGTTTCAGGACTTGCTGCACCAGCTGTTAGCGCACCGTCGCAAAGGTGACCTGCACCTGCACCTGGACGCTGAGCTGGCCCTGCTGGATTCCGCCGCCCCCGCCCAGGCCGCGAGCCGCCATGTCCATGACCACGCCCTGGCCAAAGGAGTCGCCCTCAACCACAATCGTAGGCTCGCCCAGGGTCACGCCGATAGCCTCAGCGATCTGCGCGGCGCGTTCGCGGGCGTTTTCCAGGGCAGCCAGGCGGGCGTCGCGCTCCAGCGCGGCAGGGTCCTCCAGGCCAAAGGTTACGCCGTAGATGCGGTTAGCGCCGGCGGCCACTGCCGCATCGATCACGTTCTGCATCAGACTTGTGTCGCGCACGGTGATGCGCACGACATTGGTCACGCGGTAGAAGCGCGTCCCTTCAGCGGGAGTGCCTTCCGGAGTCATTGGTTCGTCTGACCAGACGCTGAAATCAACGGTCTGAATATCCTCGGCGGCGATCTCCAGGCCGCGCACGGCCTCGATTACGGCGTTCATCACACTGTTCGCCTCGCTCATCGCCTCGCTCAGGCTGGCGTTGCGCGTATCGACGCCCAGCGACACATAGGCGACATCAGGCGCGCCGCTGGCTTCTCCGAGTCCGCGCACGGTAATCGTGCCGGGGGCGGGACTTTGCGCGGCGACCGGCGCACCGATTGCGCCGCTGATGGCAAGCGCCGCCGCCAGAGCGGTCAGCGCCAGGGCAGCCATGCCGGTGATCATCCAGTGCTTCCTCATGGTGTAAAACTCCCCTCTACAGTATGGGCATCCAGAATATGATAGGTCGATGGCGGCGGGTCACGCCCGCCATACCCTATGACGCCTGTCGCGCCCCAAAAGTTCCCGGCTATACTGGAATGGCGGCGGGGATGGCACATCTGGCGGCCCCGCCGCAGGAAAGCACGATCACGTCAGGAGCATGCCGGATCATATGTCTGATAACCTGCCGCGTTTCCATCCGCGCCCCTACGACGCCGTCCACCGGTTTGCCGCCACGGTGCTTACCGCCCCTGGTCGGGACAAGACCAGCCTGCGCCAGCTCAACCGCTATGAGGACGGGCATTTCCGCGCCATCTTCAGCCTGGACTATTTCACCCTGGCGGAAGGGCAGAGCACACCGACTCGTTCGCAATGGAACAGCCTGAAAAAGAAACTCAAGCGGCACGACCGGCGCGTCTTTGTCTTTAAAGATCACGGCCTGCTCACCTTTCAGGGCGCGCTATGCGGCTACGTGGACTTCGGCTTTTTCGCCGGGTGAACACCCGGCAATATTGACACCCCTCGCCGCCTGCCGTTTAATAAGGGTAGAGGGTTCGCGTTGCCTCGCCTGAAGCACTCCGGCGATGGCGTGCTGGTTGTCTTGCGCTCCGGTCGTCTGCCGACCGGTGCTCCGTTGCTCCGCCCTTTCCGCTCCCATCACACCCCGGCGCCCCCCGGCAGCCGCTGCCGCAAGCTGCCTGCCTGCGGTAGCCTTCACCAAAGGAGGTAAGGTGTGATGCTCTATCGCCGTGTATTCACGCTTGCGCTGGCAGCGTTGGCCGGTTTGCTATTCCCCGCTGCCCTGGCCGCCCAGACCGGCGGAGCAGTTACGGAGGTGGTTTTTACGCCACGGGCCGCGCCCGTGCTGCTGCCCGGTCCGGCAGGGGCCTGGGATTCCGGCTTTGTCATGCCCGGCGATGTGATCTACGTGGACGGGCGCTTCCACCTGTTCTACACAGGCGGCACCTCCCTGGAGCGTGAAGCCTGGGCGGTAGGCTACGCCACATCGGAAGACGGCGTGATCTGGACCCGTTACGTCGGCAACCCGATCATCCAGCGCTGCCGCCGTCCTTTTGAGTGTGGTGTTTCCGTAGGGGCGGTCCTGCATGATGGCGGCTGGGTGCTGTACCTCAATCCTCACCCCCTGCCGGGGATCATGCCCGCTCGCTCGATCCTGCGGGCCACTTCCGCCGCGCCCACCGGCCCCTGGATGATCGAAAGCCAGCCGGTGCTGGAAGGCACATCCGGCTCATGGGATCACTACATCGCGGCGACCGACGCCGTCCGCCAGGATGACACGATCCTGCTCTACTACACCGGCTGGGATACCTACCTGCGGCCATCCATCGGCCTGGCCATCTCCCCGGATGGTCTGACCTTTGAGAAGTATGACGATCCGGAGGTGGAACTGCGGCCATTCATGCGCTACGACCCGGTGCTGGACGTTGGGCCGCCGGGTTCCTGGGATGGCGGCACGGTGCAAAAAGCCAGTGTATGGGCCGGGCCAGCGGGCTGGGATATGGTCTACTTTGGGCTGCCCTGCGCCCATGTAGAGGAGGCAGGTGTCTTGCCCGGCATCGGCTACGCCAGCAGCGCAGACGGCATCCACTGGACGCGCATCGGCGACGCGCCGATCGTGGCCCTGAGCGCCCTGGATGCGCCATGGTGGCCAACGCTGGTCGTCGTGGATGAAACATACTATCTTTACTATGGCATCCCTGCGGCGCGGGATACCAGCCTGTCGATCGGGCTGGCTACCGGCACGGTGACCCGCGAATAATCCTCCCTGAATGCACTTTTCCGCCTGCGGGAAGGTACGGCACGCCGACCGTACCTTCCCGCTCTGCTTATGGGACCCGGCGCAGGGTTAGGCAGGCTGCCTGTGGATAACCTGCCCGCTTATCCACCCAACCATCCCCAGCCATCCACAACTTCCGCCCGCCTTATCCACAATCTTCCCCTCGCTTATCCACAGATACCTGCCGGCGCTGCCGGGAGACTGCCCTGCCTCCCGGTCCCTTTTCCCGCTCGCTATTCCGCGACGACGAAAGGTCAGGGGCGAGAACCGCTGGCAGAGCAGACGCGATGTGTTATAGTTTGCTCCAGTGCCCGGCCACGCAATTCAAGAGGTAATGCGCGCTCATGCTCAAAGAGAAATATCCCGATCGCATCGAGGCGATCTTTGCCAAGTACCCCGACCGCCGTTCGGCGGTGATGCCCCTGCTTTACCTGGCGCAGGAAGAATACGGCTACATCACCGACGGGGCGCTGGTGGAGATCGGCGAGTTGATCGGCGTGGACCCCACCCAGGTGCGCTCCATCGCCGGTTTCTACACCATGTTCCGCGAGGAGCCGAAGGGCAAGTACTGGCTCCAGGTCTGCACCGATCTGCCCTGCGCCCTGCGCGGCGCGGAGGAGTTCTACCAGAAGCTGCTGGCCGAGCTGGGCGTGGAAGACGGCGGTACAACCGCTGACGGCCTGTTCACGGTCGAACGGGTGATGTGCCTGGCTGCCTGTGACAAAGCGCCGGTGCTACAGTGCAACTTCCATTATTATGAGAACCTGGACATGGCCGTAATCCGGGAATTGATCGCGGGCTGGCGCGCTGCGGCGGCAGCGGAAGCGTCAGCCAGCGCCGGGCAGCCGTCCGGCGACGGCGACGCCGGGTAAGACGCTCCGCCAGGTTGCCATCGACATCAGCACCAGGGGCGTATGATCTCCGGTACGCCCCTGCTGATTCAGGGGCCTAAAACCGATGACCGATACCATCACCGTCCGTATCCTGACCGCTGCCGACTATGACGCCATACGCGCCCTGTGGGAAGCCGCCGGGCTGCACATCCGCCCGGTAGGCCGCGATTCGCGGGAGGCATTTGCCGCTCAACTCGCCTCCGGTTGCCAGGTGGCGATCGGCCTGGAGGTAGGGCCAGAGAACGGGCAGAAACGGCTGGTGGGCGTGGCGCTGGCTACCACCGACAGCCGCCGCGGCTGGATCAACCGACTGGCTGTCCATCCTGACTACCGGCGGCACGGGCTGGGCCTGCGCCTGATCCGGGAATGCGAGCGCGTGTTGCACGATGAGCGCGGCCTGCACGTCCTGGCCGCCCATGTCGAGGCCTGGAACGAGGCCAGCATCGCCCTCTTTGAGAAAGCCGGCTACAGCCGTTTTGAGGGTGTGATCTACTTCACCAAGCGCGATCGCGAGGACGTGTAGCTGTTCCAGATCAGCCGCCCGGTCGGGAGACGCCCGCCATGTCCCTGCCCCTGCCCGCCATCCTGACCCACCTGCGCCTCAATGGCGCGCCGCCCGCGCCGACGCTGCCTTACCTCAACCGTCTGCTGCTGGCCTGGGCAATGCATATCCCCTGGGAATCGGCCTCGCGCATCGCCCGCCACCAGCAGCCCGGCGCGCCCGCCGATTACGCCCGGTTGCCGGAAGCGTTCTTTGCCGATGCGCTGCGGCTGGGAACCGGCGGGACATGCTTTGAGAGCAACCTGGCGCTCAAGGCGGTGCTGGACGCGATCGGCTTCCACAGCACGCTGGCCCTGTGCGACATGACCACGAAGACGATCGAGCCGCACTGCGCGTTGATCGTCACGTTGGAGGGAACGCGCTATCTGGCTGATGTCGGCTACCCGATCCCGACGGCCCTGCCGCTTGACCCGGACGTCAGCACATCCGTCGCCACGCCGGTCTACGACTATCACGCCGCGCCGGTGGCCGCCGATCGCTGGCTGGTCAGGCGCACCAGCCGCCAGTTTGAGCAGATTTCCTTTTGGGTCAACAGCACGCCGGTAGATCCGGAGCGCTTTCACGCCCGGCTGCTGCGCGACCACGCGCCGGATGGCCTCTTCCTGGATGAGGTGATCATCCAGAAACTGCGCGGCGGACAGTTCTGGCGCTACAGCGAGGACAAAGGGCTGGTGCGGCGCACCGTCGGACGGGAGGAGCCGGTACATCTGGCGGTCACGGCGGCCCGTCCGCTGCCGAAACTGCTCAGCGACATCTTCGGGATGGATCGGCGGGTGATCGAATCGGCGCTGAGCCGCACGCCGCCGGATGGTGTCTGGCCGCCAGACAACGTCTGGACCTGATCGCTACCAGTTGGCGTGGGGAGCAGAGGCCGTGATCAGCGCCACACGCAGGCTATCGCCAGCTGCTTCCCCGGCCAGGCAGACCAGCGGCGGCTGACGATCCGGGCGGTCGTGATCCGCCGGGCCGAAGCAGGTCGTCGCCGCCCCGCCCATCCCCAGCTCTTCCAGGACGGCCGGGCACGGATCAATGGCCGGGGGCGCGGCCAGCGGCGCCCAGCCCTGACCGATCAGGGTATCGCGGAAGATGGTCAATGCCTCTTCCCAGGTTGCCCCGCTGGCCAGCGTCGTCGCCTGCCAGCGTACGTCCAGAGCAGCGGTGCCATTGTTGAAGGTCGCGCGGGCGGTCTGGGCGGGACCCCAGGCTTCGCCTCCTGGCAGAGGAATATCCACCGTCACGTACTGCGGGCGCGTCAACAGGGTGAACGCGCCGTCCACCAGCACCACGACCAGGATCACCAGCAGAATCAGCGAAAGCAGGACGGCCAACGGCCCGCTGCGTAACAGGCGCATCATCCTTCACCTTCCTTTCCTGAGTCGGCCAGTATCGCCGCCAGCAGGTACAGCACGCCGCCACAGAGCAACACCACCGTGAAGCCCCACGACAGGGCTACGATCACAGCCAGCACGGCGCTGATCACCGACGCCCCGCCGTTGACCGCCCAGGCCCACGGCACCAGGGCCGGCGTGCCGCGCAGGGCGGCGATCCCGCGCGGGAAGGGCACGCCCATCAGCAGGCCCGGCGGCGCGATCAGGGCGATCACCGCCGCGACGCGCAGCGCCAGCGGCAGCGGCAACAGCAGCGGCGTCAGCAACCGGACGATCAGCGGGGTCAGGGCGATGATGACAGCCAGCGCCGCGATCCACCACCGCCCGGCCCGCTGGCCCAGCCGGGCGCTGCCGACGCCCGACCACAGCAGCAGCGCCCCGATCACGACCGCGACGGCCAGCGTCGGCTGGCCCAGCGTCAGCATGTACGTCTGGATCAGGGCGACTTCCACCAGCAGGTAAGCCAGCCCGATCGCGGCAAAGTAGACGGCAACGCGGGGCGCCCGCCCGCGTCCCGCCCCGCGCAGTGCCTCCCGGAAGCGCGACCGCAGCGCGACCGGGACCAGTACGAATAGCAGCGCCGCCACAGCAGCGAAGATCAGCAGCGCCAGCAGCACGAAGAATCCGCTCCCCCCGAACGGCTGCCAGCGCGTCCCCAGATTCTGCAGGACTTCCGGCGTCTGCCGCCAGCGGAAAAAATGGAAGAAGAACGGGTGATCGTCGGTCGGCGGGCGGATATCGAAGTCATAGGCGGCGTAGAAAGCGGCCCGGTCGGGCGCGTCGGCCAGGGTGGTGAGCGTCTCGTGGTAGATTGGCGTCTCCAGCCGGGCGAAGCGGTTGACCAGCCCGGCCATCCGCTCCGCCAGATCGGGCATATCCGGGGCCAGGACCAGGTCGTAGCGCAGGCGCTCGATGGCGTCCAGCAGCGCCTTGACCTCCGCCATCGTGAATGGCATTGGCTTGACAAGAAAGGTCGCCGTCTGGAAGGAGCGGAAAACGAAGATGTGATCGCGCGGGTCAGGGACGCGGTCAGCCAGCGCCTCCAGCACGAGCGCCAGGGCGCGCGGCGTCTCGCTGGGTGGCGATTGCAGCCAGCGGCTGAAGACCAGCAGGCCGTCCGGGTTGAGCAGGTCCAGATAGGCGCGGAAGGCTTCGACCGTCAGCGTGTAGTTTTCGGTCAGGGTGAACGCGCCGGAGGTGATCGGGCGGTAATTGTCGGCCAGCGTCAGCACCGCTATGTCGTAGCGGGCGGGCCGTTCCTGGGCGAACGTCCGGATTTCGCGGTGGAGGATATCCACATGCGGGTAGCCGGCGATCCCGGCCACGCCGCGCAGGTCGTCCGTCAGCGCATCGTAGACCAGGCGGTTCGGCTCGACAACTGTCACTGCCCGTGCGCCATTCACCAGCGCCGCCCAGGTCTCCATATTGCCGCCGGAGCCGAGCACGACGACGCTGGCGCCGGGGCGCAGGGCATAGGCGGGAGCTGTGGGCAGGGCGCGGGCCAGCGCCAGCGGCGCGCCGTGTGTCTCCATGACCGGCAACAGCACGTCGCCGTCAATCAGCAGGCCGATCTGCGATGGCAGCCCCCCAAGATAGGTCAGGCTGAGGCCTGGCGCAGAGTGGATGGTCGGGCTGGCGACGATATCCAGCCGGGCGTAGGCATTCTGGCGTGTGGCGACGATCGTGGCGTCCGGGTTCAGGCGGAACTGGCTGAGCCGCTTGTAGGGTGAAGGGTGGATCTGCAATGGGTCGGGGAGCGCCACCATTAGCAGCAGGATGGCAGCCAGACTCCCCCAGGAGGCGGTCCGCAGGGCGCGCCGCCCGCGTTCCACCAGGACGAGCGCCGCAACCGCTCCCAGCGCCGCGCCCAGCAGAACGGCCCGCTCGCTGCCCAGTGCGCCGATCAGCAGCGGGGCCAGCGCCGCCCCCGCCGCCGAGCCGACCAGGTTGGCGCTGTAGATTCGCCCGGCGCGGGCGGCTTCCGCGCTGAGCAGGGCGGCGATCAGCGCCCCGGCGAAGGCGAAGGGCACGGCCAGGGCCAGCAGGTTGGCCGCCAGCAGGGCCACCTGCGCCCGATCCCAGGCGATGCTGTACGAATCAAACGGCAGGAGGTTGACGAACAGGTAAGCGGCAACACTGCTGAGGGCAAAGCCCAGGGCGTGCCACGCCCCGCGCTCCGGGCGGCGCAGACCCGGCCACAACACCAGCAGCGATCCACTGGCCCCGAAGCCCAGCAGGGCCAGGCTGATCACCAGGAAGGCGAAATGGTAAAACTGGGCGATGGAAAAGACGCGGGTCAGCGCCACCTGCAGCACCAGCGCCGCTGCGGAAAGCAATCCCATGCCCAGCAGTGTCGCCATCGTCCGCCCTGTTCAGCAGGTGACGTGCAGGATGGCGTGCACATCAGCAGGGTCCATCTCGCGCAGCAGCTCACAGGCTTCTCCGGTGGACACAGCCACGATCTCGATGCCGCGCTGCGCTGCCTCCGCGTAGACTTCCGGCATGATCGGCAGCCGGCCCTCTGCGCCGGTGCCGATGATCAGCCTTCTGCCACCCCAGGGGATATCCTCCTGGGCCGAGAGGGGAGTGTGGTTGTACTGGTCGCGGAACGGTTTAGAGGGCTTCTTGCGCCGCTTGCTGACCACGCCAGCGGTGATCACAATGTCGTAGTCGTAGGTACGCCCTTCGATCCGGATTTCCCCAAATTTGACCAGCCTGGCTTTCATGGCCACCTCCGGAACCACCTCATCCATTGCCCTCATTATAGACCAGGCCGGGCGGCAGATGGCTGTGTGGGGGCGCGCGCCCTACAGGCCACGTAAGACCTCGTCCTCGGCCTCGTAGTGGAGCAGGCCCTCCGGCAGGGAGTCGGGCGGGTTGTCGCGCTCCCAGGCCACCGTCCGCCGGACGGCTTCCACCAGCGGCACAGCGGGGCGGTAGCCCAGTTCGGCGGTGATGCGGGCCGCCGAGGCCACCAGATGCTGGCTGAGGTTGGCTTCCGGGCGCAGCGCCGGGGGAAGCGTTTCATCCGGGCGGATGACCAGGCGGCCCGTCCAGCCGACCGCCTCCGCCACCAGACCGGCCAGTTCATGGATGGTTGGGCTGGCGTCGGCGACGTTGTAGACGCGCCCGGCGGCGCGCTCATCGGTGCAGGCCAGGGCGATTGCTGCCGCTACATTGTCCACATAGCCATAGGTAGAGCGCCAGGCGGCATAGCTGGCAGCCATAACAATGGCTGGCCGCCCATCCAGCATCGGCCTCAGGAAGGGCAGCAGGCGGCGCTGATAGTCGCGTGGGCCGATCACCATCGGCAGGCGCAGAACGGTGCCCGGCAGATCAGGATCGCCAAGCACGATCTGCTCGGCAGGGATTTTGTCGTAGTTGTAAAAGGGGTGATCCGGCGCGGGGGCCGTCGCCCGGTAAGGGTATCGCTGCTCTCGCAGCGGCGAGTCCTCGGTCAGCGGCAGCAGCTCGATCGGCCCTGGTTCCGAGCCGTGCAGGCGGCCATAGGCGCGGTAGACATCCAGGCTGCTGAGCATGACCACGCGCCGCGCCAGCCCCTTGCCGACGCGCATCAAGGTGGCGGCGTGCTCCGCGGTGAGGATCACATTGTGCAGGATGACATCCGGCGCAAAGGCGGCAAAAGCGTCCCGCGCCTCGTCCAGCGCGGCGATGTCGCCAGTCAGGCGCAGCACGCCGTCTGGCAGCGGGGCGGCGCTACGCCCCCGCGTGAAGACGGCCACGCGGTGCCCCGCCGCCTGAAGCTGCCACACTACGGGCACGCCGATGAAGCGCGTCCCGCCCAGAATCAGGATGTTCATCCGTACTCCTTATACCCGACGCTTACGGGGCCAGGGCGCAGGTGGCCACGTCGCACTCGATGGGCAGCCCCTGGCTGGCCCAGGCACGCATCCCGCCCTCAACCTCAGTCACACGGCTGAAGCCCTGCTGGCGCAGGAATTCGGCGGCGGGCTGGCTGCGGTTGCCACTGCGGCAGATGACAATGATCGTGTCGTTTTTATTCAGCTCGTTCACCCGCACTTCCAGCTCCTGCAGGGGGATCAGGATCGCGTCCGGGGAACGGCCATCGTTGGCCCACTCTTCCGGCGTGCGCACATCCAGCAGAACGGTATGCTCATCCGCGGCCAGCCGCGCCGCAGCGTCCTGCGGGCTGATCAGGCGGGGCAGATCGGCACTCTGCGGGGCAGCGGAACCGCAACCGGCAGCGACAGCGATCAGCACAAGCAACGCCGGGAAGAACCAGCGAATGGTGCGCATCAAGGCATCCCTCCAGTGTCACAGTCTGGGCGTTAAGAACTGCTCCACGCCAGAAGTATGGCGCTGCCTGGTTAGACGCGCCAGCCCGCCGGAAGTCGCAGGCGTGGCGAAAAACAGCAGCCAGAGCCGCTAACGGCTTTTCTCTGCGTCAGGCGGGCCAAATTCCTTGACAGCCCACTATCAGGTACACTAAAGTCAGACAGGCGAAGCGCATTTACGGCTTTGAGGCCCCTATGTCCCCTATGTCCTCTCGACCCAGGCTCACTCGTTTGTTGGGTGGCGACCCGGTGGCGACCCTGGCCCCGCTGGTCGCCGTGTTGCTGGCGCTTTCGGTAGGCGCGATCATCCTCCTGGCCCTTGGCAAGAACCCCATCGAAGCTTATAGCGCGATGCTGAATGGCGCCTTTGGCGACGACCGCAGCCTGTTCCGCACGCTAACCCGCGCCACGCCGCTGCTACTGGTGGCTATCGGCATCTGCATCGCCTACCGCGGCGGAATGATCAATATCGGCGCGGAGGGGCAGCTGTTCATCGGGGCGATCAGCGCCACCGCTTTTTCGCTGGCGCTGGCCGGACAGTTGCCGGGCGGGTTGCTGGCTATCCTCACCTTGATCGTGGGCGCGACGGCGGGAGCGACCTGGGGCGCGGTGCCGGGCATCCTCAAAGCCCGCTTTGACGTCAACGAGATTCTCAGCACCGTGATGATGAACGAGATCGCCATCCAGCTCCTGATCTACCTGCTCAGCGGCCCGATGATCGATCCGGAACAGGTCAAGCTGGGCACACGGGTGCCGCAATCCTCCGCCCTGCCGGAAGACGTCTGGCTGGGACGGCTGGCCCCGCCCTCCCAGATTCACATCGGCCTGTTTGTGGCGCTGGCGATGGCGGCGATCGTCTACGCCCTGCTGTGGCGGACGACGATCGGCTATCGCATCCGCGCCGTTGGCGAGAACCGCGACGCCGCCCGCTACGCTGGCATCTCGGTGCCGCGCTATATGGCCCTGTCGCTGATCCTTAGCGGGGCGCTGGCCGGGCTGGCTGGCGCGGTGGAGGTCACCGGTGTGACCCACCGGATGGTGGAAGGCTTCGCCGTCGGTTACGGCTTCTCCGGGATTGTGGTGGCGCTCTTCGGACGGCTACATCCGATCGGGGCAGTGCCATCGGCTATTCTATTCGGGGCGCTGCTGGTCGGCGCGGACCGGATGCAGCGCACGGTGCAGGTGCCCTCGGCAACGATCGTCGCTCTGCAGGGGCTGGTGGTGGTCTTCGTGGTCAGCAGCGAAATCTGGGTGCGCCGCCGGTCGGCTCGCCGTCAGGTCAGCGCGGCAGAAGTGACCCCCGTCGCCCGGCAGGAGGCTTCCGCATGACCGACATTCTGGGCGTTATCTCCGAGATTGTGCGGCTGACACTGCTCTTTGCCACGCCATTTCTGTTCGCCTCCCTGGGGGAAGTCTTTGCCCAGCGGTCAGGCGTGCTGAACCTGGGTGTGGAAGGCATCATGCTGATGGGGGCTTTTTTTGCCATCTTCGTCGTTTCCGACAAAGGGCTGGCCCTTTCGCCCTGGGCGGGCGTGCTGGCGGCGTTGATCGTCGGCGGCCTGATGGGGCTGGCGATGGCCTTTGTCAGTGTCACCCTTAAGGCTCAGCAGGGCATCAGCGGGATTGGCTTCACTCTATTCGGGCAGGGCATGTCCAGCCTGTTGTTCAAGGTGCTGGCCGGCGGTGTAATCACCGTCCGGGGTTTCCAGCCGATCACCATCCCGGTGCTGAGCGGTCTGCCGTTTTTCGGCACGGCCCTTTTTCAGCACAACATCCTGGTTTACATCGCCTTCGCCCTGGTACCGATCTCGGTCTGGGTGCTCAACCGCACCAACTTCGGGCTGCAGGTGCGCGCCGTCGGGCAGAACCCCGCCGCTGCCGACTCGGTAGGCGTCAGCGTGGCCCGCGTGCGCTACATCACCGTCACCCTGGGCGGGATGATGGCCGGGCTGGCGGGTGCGTCGCTATCGATCGCTATCACCAATGTCTTTCAGGAGAATATGACGGCTGGCGCAGGGTTCATCGCCGTGGCGCTGGTGTACTTCGGGGCGTGGTCGCCCTGGCGGGTGATGGGCGGGGCGCTGCTGTTCAGCGCGGCCAGCATCCTGCAGAACTTCGTTCAGATCTTCAACAGCCTGCGGGGCGTGACGATCAATATCCCCCCCAACCTGCTGATCATGGTCCCTTACGTGTTGATTATTGTCGTGTTGATCTTCGCGCGGGAGCGCAAGCGTGTGGAACCGGCGGCGCTGACCAAGCCATTCGAGCGTGAGGAGGGCTAGCGGGCGGGAAAGCGGCGCGAATACTGCCGGCTTGACAGCCTGGCGGAACCGCCCCTACAGTGAGAGTCAAATATCGTTCTTGTTGTCCCCAGGCTCCGGCCTGTGCGGTCAAAGTTCGTTCATCTTAAGTTGAGGAGAGAAAAGCGGATGCGTAGACAAATGCTGGTCAGCCTGTTGATTGTCGCCCTGCTGGTGGCCGCTATGGGATCAGTTAGCGCCCAGGAGCCGATCAAGGTCGGCCTGATCCTGCCCAGCAGCGGCAATGACCTGGCCTGGAGCCAGAGCATGTACGAGGGCCTGCTGGCCGTCCAGGGGGCCATGGGCGGCGAGAGTGCGCTGCAGATCACCTATATCGAGGGCATGTTCGATGTCACCGCCGCCACCGAGGCCATGCGCGACTTTGGCGACGAGGGCTACGACCTGGTGATCGCCCACGGCGCGCAGTATGGCACCTCGCTCTTCGAGCTGGCCCCGGAATACCCGGAGACCTCGTTTGCCTGGGGCACCGCCTCTGACACCGGCGTTGATCGCGGGATCACCAACGTCTTCGCCTATGGCGCGCGGGCGCAGGAAGGCGGCTACGTCAACGGCGTGATGGCCGGGTTGCTCACCAAGAGCAACATCATCGGCATTGTCGGCCCCGTTCCCGCTGGCGACGCCATCCTGTACAACAACGGCTTTGTCCAGGGCGTCAACGCTTCCAATCCTGACGCCGAAGTGCTGATCACGTACACCGGCTCGTTTGGCGATACCGCCGCCGCGGCCAGCGCCGCGCAGGCCCACATCGCCGCCGGGGCTGATATCCTGACCGGTTCCGCTCAGCAGGTGCCCGGCGCGGTGGAAGCCATCCAGAGCGCCAAGGGCTACTGGTTCGCCACCGACACCAACCAGGCCGAGGTCTGGCCGGATACCGTGGTCGCTGCCCAGGTCTACAACTGGCAGCCCGTGATCCAGGCCATGCTGGATGCCCGCGCCAACGGCATCAAGGGCGGTATCGCCTTCCAGCCCACGCTGGGCGACGGCGCGCTGCAGATGGCCTTCAACGAGGCTCTGGAGGGCGTGCCCGCGGAGGTCTTCGAGGCTGGCCGCGCCGCCATGGCCCGGATTATGGCCAAGGAAGTCTACCCGCTCGGCACGCTGCCGGAGGAGCAGTTCCGTATTGCCATTGTGATGCCCAGCAGCATCACCGACCTCGCCTGGAGCCAGGCAATTTTCAGCGCCCTGCTTGAGCTGCAGCAGCAGCTTGGCGGACCGGAAAAGCTGGAGATCGCCTACACCGAGGGCATGTTTGACGTGACCGCCGCTGCCCAGGCCCTCCGCGACTATGCCGAGGATGGCTACGATCTGGTCATCGCCCACGGCACGCAGTACGGCACCTCACTCTTCGAGCTGGCCCAGGATTACCCGGAGACCGCCTTTGCCTGGGGCACCGCCTCTGAGACCGCCGAGAACATCTTCGCTTACGAGGCCAACGCCGAACAGGGCGGCTATGTCAACGGCGTGATGGCCGGTCTGCTGACCAAGAGCAATGTGATCGGGATCGTCGGCCCCGTCCCGGCTGGCGACGCGCTGCTGTACATCAACGGCTTCCAGCAGGGCATCAAAGCCAGCAACCCCGACGCGGAAATCCTGCTGACCTACACCGGCTCCTTCAGCGATACAGCCGCCGCCGCCGAAGCAGCCCAGACCCAGATCGCCGCTGGCGCGGACGTGCTGTCCGGCTCCGCCCAGCAGGTGATCGGCGCTATCGAAGCCATCCAGGCGGCGGGCGGCTACTGGTTCGGCACTCAGAGCGACCAGAGCGGCGCGTGGCCGCAGACGGTTGTGGCGTCGCAGGTCTTTAACTGGACGCCGGTGCTGGGCCGCATGGTCGAACTGGTGGCGACGGGTGTCTATGGCGGCGAAGCCTACAGTCTGACCTTCGCCAATGGCGGTCTGAAGATCGTCTACGGCGGCGTGGACATCCCGGCTGAGGTGATCGACGCAGCCAACGCGGCCATCGAGGCCATCAAGTCCGGCGAGATCGTCGTCCTGCAGCAACTGCCGGAATAGTGAGGGCAAGGGGGCAAAGCCCCTGCCTGAGCCTCTGAGAGCAAACTGCAGAGTGATTCCAGGCTGGTCCAATAGTGGATAGCGGGGGCGTCCCAGCCGGGGCGCCCCTTGCAATCCGGGGCTGAACCGCACAGCGAGACTGCCAGCGCTCTCGCACCGCCCGCCTGAAAGGATCGACAATGCCCATCCGGCCATTCCGCCTTCCCGCTGATGCGGCTACCCTGGCTGGGGTCCTGCCCTCCGCGTTTCAGTACCCTGAGCATCCCGAATGGTCACTGGACACTGACCAGCGCAAAGGGCTACTGGAATCGCTGCGCGGGCTACAACGTACGTGGCCGCTGCTGCGCCTGCTGGGACTCCTTCACCCGCCGCTGCGGGATATCATGCGCGGCTTTGTCTGGGAGGAGGACGGCCGCCCGGTTGGCGTGATCAATGTGACCCGGCAGGGCGCCTCGAATACCTGGTTGATCGGCAACGTAGCCGTCCTGCCGGAATACCGGCGGCGGGGAATCGCCCGGCAACTGGTGGAAGCGGCGCTGGCGCTGGCCCGCGCACGGGGCGCAACGCGTGTGATCCTTGACGTGGTGGAGGGGAATGTCCCGGCCTGTGCGTTGTACGAGCGCCTGGGCTTCATTCACTATTCGGGCAGCGTCGAACTGGAGTACCTGCCGGAGGATGGGCAGACGTTACCGGATCTGTTGCTGCCGGACGGCTACGCGCTCGGCCCGCTGGATCGCTTTGACTGGGAGACGCGCCTGGCGTTGGCCCGGCGGATCACGCCGGGGGCGGTCAAGCGCTTTGAGCCGGTGGAACCCCGCCGCTTCCGTATGCCGCGCTCACTGCGCGTTGCCGTCCCGCTGTTTGAGCGTCTTTCCGGCCAGCACGCCCTGCTATTCGCCCTGCGCACTCTGGACGGTACGACAGTCGCCCTGGGTGGATGCAGCGTCCGGACTCGTCCCGGCGGCACCAATGCGCTCAGCGTGCAGGCCGATCCCGCCCATCCCGCGCCGCTGGCGGCGCTGCTGGCCACCTTGCTCCAGGAAACGATCTGGGCCAGCCCTGGGCAGCGGATCGAACTATCGATTGCCGCCTGGCAGCCGCCACTGCTGGCCGCGGCCAGGATGCTGGGCTTCCGGCAGCGGTGCGTTTACCGGCGTATGGGCCTGATCCTGCGGGAATGAGCTACCCGCCGCTGCCTCAGCCCTCTGCAGGGGGATTTTCCTGCCCGGCGCGGCGCAACTGCTCGATCTCATGGCGCAGCAGCGCGATCTCCTGGGCCAGGTCTTTGTTCTGGTCAGCCAGGCGGGTCAGCACGGTGCTGTAATAGAGCAGTATCAGCAGGAAGAACCCCACCGCAATGACGAACAGCACCGTTGGTCGGAAGATGCCGGTCAGCGCGGCGAACCAGTCCAGCGGCGCGCTCCACAGGTTGAGCACGGTCAGGGCGATGGCGGTCAGGATCCACAGCAGCGAGTATTCCTCGCGCAGCCGCCGCCGGCGCACCAGTTCCAGCACCCCCAGCAGGATGCCCAGCGTGACAATCAGGCCTACCAGCGTTTGACGATCCATGGGATTTCCTGTTTCAGGTAGCGGTTATGGCGCTCAATCGATCCTGCTGGATTCACCGCCCGGCGCACGATCAGCCATCGCCGCTGTGCTGGCTACGCCGGAGTTGCTCCAGGCGGGCCATGGCCTCATCATACTCGCGCTCCAGCCGGGCGACGATCTCCGCCAGCAGGTTGCGGCCTTGCCGACGGACCAGCTTCTCTTCCAGCGACAGACGCAGCATGTCGCCATAGAGCAGGTCGGCCTTTTCCAGCTTGAGATCGGCGATGCGGCGCCTGAGCTGGCGGGCGATCTGCTCCAGTTCCTGCAGGCGCAGGGCGGCCAGCGGCTGCTCCGGGTGAGCGCCTTCCGGCTGGCGGGCCAACGCCTGCAACGCTCCCAGGTCGCGGGCAGTATAGGCAGCGTTGATGCGGGCCATCAGGTCGTTGCGGAAGGCGCGTTCCGCCGGATCGGTCGCCAGATCGGGGTGATAGCGGCGGGCCAGCTGGCGGTAGAGTTGCTTGATGCTCATCCCGGCCAGGTCGGTCGCCGCCGGGCGCACCGGCGCAGGCTCTTCCGGTGATGGCGGAGGAACCTGCCAGGTTCGCCGGTACTGCTCCTCCACCGGCACATAGCCTTCCGGCGGCTGCCAGGTATCTTCCAGCGGCCTGCCGCCGCCCAGGGGATGCGCCCGCCGCAGGTATTGCTGGCGTTCCAGTTCGGCGATGGCCGCCCGCGCCGCTTCCAGACGCACCTCAACCGGGCGGACAATGCGCTCGTACCGCTTCTGGAATGCGCTCACGTCGCGGCGTAGATCGGCGACCTCGGCTTCAAGATCGCTCAGAATGACCTGTTGATCCTCGATTTCCGCCTGCAGGCGGGCGATCTGCTGGGCGTAATCGTTCACCAACGCTCCCGGTTTCCCACCCCTGCACGGGCAAAGCAACAAAACGCCTGGCCTGCCAGTGCGGCTGCCGATCAGCCCTTCCAGCGCGGCCTGCGGATAGCGTCCAGCAGCAGGGCCAGCAGCACTTTGCTCATATAATACACCGATCGCGCCGTGGTGATCGATGACACGCCGCCCAGCCGTTCGCGCATGGCCGCCGGCACTTCCCGCACGCGCAACCCGGCCCGGTGCATCAGCACGCGGGCTTCCGGCTCCGGGTAATCGTGGGGGTATTCGTGGGCGCAGAAAGCGATTGCCCGGCGGTTGGCGGCCAGCAGGCCGCTGGTGGGGTCGGTCGGCGGCTGGCCGGTCAGCCAGCCGATCACCCAGGCCAGTAAGCGGATGCCAACCCGGCGCGGCAGCGTACCGCGGTAGGCGGCCGGTTCCACCGTCAGAAAGCGCGAGCCGATGATCATGTCTGCGTCGCCGCGCTGCAATGCCTCCAGCAGTGTCGGGATGATCTCCGGCGGGTGCTGGCCGTCGCCATCCAGGCGAACCGCCATGGCGTAATCATGACGGTAGGCGTAAAGAAAGCCGGTCTGGACAGCCGCGCCGATCCCAACGTTGAAGGGCATGTTGAGGGTGATGGCCCCGGCGGCAGCGGCGACACGCCCGGTATCATCCTTGCTGCCATCGTTGATCACGCAGATGGCGGCCCCCGGCACGCTGGCGCGCACCCGGTCGATGATCTGGGCGATATGGCCCGCCTCGTTGTAAGCCGGGATGATCACCACAACACGGGCGGCAGAATCGCCGGAAGGCGTCCGAACGGGGGCGGGAACCGTAGCCTGAATCATCGATCGCTGCGCCTCGTGGAGGGCATCCCGGCTGCGCGACTGGAGTCCGGGCAGGCGCCGCCGGACCTGTCATATTCGCGGATCAGCTGGCTGTAGAGGTCTTCGTAGGCGCTGGCGACATGCCCCCAGGTGTAGCGGGTCTCCACCAGGCGGCGGCCATGGTGAGCGATCCGGCGGCGCAATTCGGCGTCCTGCAGCAACCGGATTGCCGCCCGGCTGATCTCGGCAGGCTCCCTGGCGAGGATCACATCCCGGCCATCGCGGATATCGATGCCGTCGCAGCTCATCGGCGTGGCGACCACCGCGGTTTGCATGGCCATCGCCTCCAGAATCTTGTTTTTGATGCCCGCGCCTACCCGCAGCGGGCTGACGTACACATGGGCGTCATCCAGGTAAGGCCGCAGGTCCGGCACGCGCCCGGTCACGCGCACGCCGCCGCCTTCCAGCCGGCGCAACTCAGCAGGCGGATTATGCCCCACGATCAGCAGTTCCGCCTCCGGAATGGCCCGCCTGACCGCCGGGAAAATCTCCCGGATCAACAGCAGGGCAGCGTCCACATTAGGGGCGTAGTCATAATTGCCGGTGAAGATCAGCGTCGGTGTATCCGGCTCGTGCTCCGTCGGAACAAAACGCTCCAGGTCGACGCCGTTAGGGATGACGGCCACCGGCAGCCCTGGCGTCAGGCGACGCAGGGTACGGGCATCTTGCTCGGAAACCACCACCGCGCGCTGATAGCCGCTAAACATCCAGGACTCGTAATGGCGGGCCATGACCCGCTGCAGCCCTACCCGCGCCCGTTCAAGCGGATGGCGGGCCTGGGTCAGCGCCCGCTCCAGAAACAGGCTGTAGCTCTCGTAAGGCGCGATCAGGTTGGGGTAAGCGCAGGCCAGCGCCCGGAACTCGTAGACCTGCACGCCGCCGAACAGGTGCACCACATCCACCTTATGGGGCTGATTCCCCAGACGGTCGGCGATGGCATCCCACATCTCCGGTGACCAGCTCCGTTCCCGGCAGGCAGGAAAGCGGCGATCGGGGCGCAGGGCGCGTGTCAACAGGCTCAGGGGGCTGCGGGCTGGCTCCCGGATCAGAGTCACGCTGTCGAAGAACAGGCGGTAATGAGGCACATCGGCCATGTCTTCCGGCTGCTGATAGAAGGCCAGCAGGTCCACCCGGTGATCGCGGCGGGAAAGCTCCCGCACCAGATGGTAGGGAATCAGCCGGTCGCCCAGATGCAGCGGATAAGGTGGGCAGCGGGAAATCAGCAGGATGCGCAGGGGCCTGTCGCCGGCCAGGGGCACGGTTCACTATCCTCCCCGGTGGGATACAGCGGAGTCGATGTTAGCCGTTCGCGGCGGGATTGTCCAGGGGCCGCATTCTCTCAAGGCAAATGCGACTCAGCGAAACGAGCGGGCGTGAGCATGCCGAGTGAGAGATGGGGGCGCCGGTGGTGATAGTAGTCGAGAAAAGCATCGGCATACTGCTGGGCCAGCTCCAATTCATCGCCCCGGAACTTGAGAGCGCCAAACTCCTCACGGCGCAGCGTGCCGTTGAAGGCTTCAATGAAAGCCTGTTCGTTCTTCTTGTAAGCCCGCGCGATACGATGCTGATCCGCCCAGCGATGCATGCCCTCAGCGCACTCGGCTT